>JAPHSW010000034.1 GCA_026196615.1 Gammaproteobacteria bacterium
ACATCATTATTTATTAGTAATACCTTCCCTTACTTATCATAAACTGATCGATTATTCGTAATCGATCAGTTTGTGGTGTTTGTTAATATTCTCAGTGGTCACTATGAATCAATTTAAAAAAAGTTGTTGTATTTCTATAGGCATTTATCTTGCTTTACTCTTTATTCCTGCACAAATTATTGCTGCAGAAATGGCTGTTCAACATGAGCCTCTTGATCTGACTTCAAGTGCTATTGGGTTTCTTTCTTTGGTGTTATTTTTTATTGCCTACCTCTTTGTGATGGCAGAAGAATTCACACATTTGCGTAAATCAAAACCAGTGATTTTTGCAGCAGGCATCATCTGGGCTATGATAGGCTGGGTTTATATGGATCATGGTATGCCTGAACTTGCAGAGCATGCAGTTCGACATAACTTGTTAGAATATGCCGAGTTGATGTTATTTTTGCTGGTTGCAATGACTTATATTAATGGTATGGAAGAACGACGTGTTTTTGATGCACTACGCTCCTGGTTAATTCGAAAGGGCTTTTCTTTTCGCCAACTTTTTTGGTTGACAGGAACTTTTGCATTTTTTATCTCTCCTATAGCAGATAATTTAACCACTGCGTTACTTATGTGTGCTGTTGTATTGGCTGTTGGTGGTTCAAATACACGTTTTGTGACATTGGCCTGTATTAATATTGTAGTTGCTGCAAATGCGGGAGGGGCCTTTAGTCCCTTTGGTGATATTACAACGCTAATGGTCTGGCAAAAAGGTATGGTCAATTTCTGGGGCTTTTTTGCTCTATTTATTCCTTCTGTTGTTAACTTTGTTGTACCTGCTGCCATTATGCATTTTGCTATACCCAATGAAATGCCTGATGCATCTGATGAAGTGATCTCTATGAAACGTGGTGCGAAACGTATTATTGCATTATTTTTATTGACCATAGCTACTGCTGTGAGTTTTCATAATTTTCTTGGTTTGCCTCCTGTTATTGGTATGTTAACGGGCTTGAGTTATCTTCAGCTTCTAGGTTTTTATCTGAAGAAAACGAATCATAAGTGTCTGTTACTGGAACAAAAAAATGATGAAAATACTGTGGGTGAAGTTGTAGCCTTTGATGTTTTTGTGCCAGTGGCCAGAGCAGAGTGGGATACTTTATTTTTCTTTTATGGTGTTGTCTTATGTGTTGGTGGATTAGGTTTTCTTGGTTATCTATCTATGGCATCCGAACTGATGTATAGCCAATGGGGAGCAACGTCAGCGAATATTGCAGTAGGGCTCTTATCTGCAATTGTTGATAATATTCCTGTGATGTTTGCTGTTTTGACCATGAATCCTGAAATGTCTCAGGGACAATGGTTATTGGTCACTTTGACAGCAGGTGTTGGTGGTTCTTTGTTATCTATTGGTTCAGCGGCAGGTGTGGCATTAATGGGGCAGGCTAGAGGTCAATACACTTTCTTCGGTCATCTAAAATGGGCTCCAGCAATTGCTGCTGGGTATATTGCCAGTATTGGAACTCATATGTGGATAAATAGCACATTGTTTTAGCTTCCATAAAGTCGTTCTTTACGTTGCCAGGAATTCAACAAAAGTTATTAATTTATAAGCTGACATAATGAATTGTAGTCTAGCTACATTTACTGCTCCATGCTAAACTTTAAACTAATATTTAAGTCGTCATAATGACGTCACGAAAAGAGCTATTTTATGGCAGCAGCAGTTATTTCCCATCAAAAATGTGAGTTTCATGATAATGGTGAGCCTCATCACCCGGAGCGTTCTGAACGTTTGAGCACCATTAATAACCACCTGATTTCTTCAGGTGTTGACTGGATCCTGAGAAATTATGATGCACCATTGGTGACTCGTGAACAGTTATTACTAGTACATGATGAAGACTATATTGACAAGGTGATTGCCGCTGCTCCAGCTAAAGGAGAAACTGTTGTTCTGGATGGTGATACAGGAATGAATCATCATAGTTTGGAGGCCGCTTTTGCCAGTGCAGGTGCCGCAGTTATGGCTGTTGATTTACTTATGCAAGAAAAACATAATCATGTTTTTTGCAAGATAAGACCTCCTGGACATCATGCCAAGAAAAATAAAGCGGCGGGGTTCTGTATATTTAATAATGTTGCGATTGGTGCAGCCTATGCCATGGAGCAGTTTGGTTTACAGCGAATTGCTATTGTTGATTTTGATGTACATCATGGTGATGGTACCGAAGAAACTTTTATTAATGATCCAAGAGTTTTATTTTGTTCTTCCTTTCAACATCCTTTTTATCCTTTTTCAGGAGCAGATACTCAGGCAGACAATATATTAAATATTCCTCTTCCGATGGGTACTGGATCGAGTGAATGGCGGGCAGCAGTAGAAAAAAGATGGCTACCAGCTCTAGAGAATTTTAAACCCCAATTAATTTTCATTTCAGCAGGATTTGATTCTCACCTGGAAGATGATATGGGCGGCTTCAATCTAATTGAAGCTGATTATCAATGGATTACCCATGAGTTATGTAAGCTGGCCAAGACTCATGCTCAAGGTCGTGTGATCTCCTGTCTGGAAGGGGGATATGAACTCTCATCTTTAGGTCGTAGTGTAACGGCCCACATAAAGGAGCTGGCAGAGTTTGTCTAATTTAATAAGTTTTAAATTATGTGATGTGATTTATTGTATTAGCTGATACATAGAAGTAATATTTGTTGCAATATATAAAATAAGTAGTCTGTTCATAATTTCTTTTCAGTTTTTCAGACGGAGTTTGTATGACTAGTCCTGAAGCAATTGACTGGAGCCGGCTAATAAAATCAGGCTCCCGTATTTTTATCGGATCGACAGCAGCTGTTCCTAATGCTTTAATTCAAAACCTTATTGATAATAATCGGGGCCTTCATGATATAGAAGTGGTTCACATTTTAACCATGTCAGATCATGAATGGGTTAAAAAAGAGCATAGTGATCTCTTTAAAATCAATACATTTTTTATGGGGCCTGAAGTAAGACAAGCGGTTGCTGAAGGTTATGCAGATTATACTCCAGCTTATTTATCTGAAATTCCTACCTTATTTAAAGATAAAATATTACCACTTGATGTGGCATTAATTATGGTCAGCCCGCCCGATGAATTTGGTTATTGTTCTCTAGGGGTTTCTGTAGATGTTGTGTCAGGAGCCGCTCGATATGCTCGTAAAGTTGTTGCACAAGTCAATCCTCTAATGCCAAGGACCAATGGGCACAGTTTTATCCATGTGAATGATATTCATGCCTGGATGACCGAGGAGCAAATACTTCCTGAATTAGTTTTACATAATGATAATGATCCTGTGGCAAAGAAAATCGGTCACTATGTTTCCATGTTAGTTGAAGACGGCTGCACACTACAATTGGGAATTGGTAAAATCCCTAATGCTGTTGCTCGTTATTTAAATCATCATAAAGATTTAGGTATACATACGGAAATGTTAAGTGATGAGATTATGCATCTTATCAACTCAGGAGTTGTTACTAACCGAAAGAAAACTTTTCATCGCGGTAAAACGATAGCCAGTTTATGCATTGGTAGTAAGAAATTGTATGACTTTATAAATAGTAATCCACATGTTGAATTTTATCCTTCTGAACATGTTAATTCACCGCTTAACATTGCCAAAAATGATAAAATGGTTTCTATCAATAGTGCTATTGAAGTGGATTTAACAGGGCAGGTTGTCGCTGATTCTATTGGCTATTATTTTTATAGTGGTATTGGGGGACAGGTTGATTTTATTCGAGGTGCGGCCATGAGTAAAGGAGGAAAACCTATTATCGCCCTACCGGCAACAGCCAAAAATGGAACTCTATCACGTATTGTTGCGAACATTACTAAAGGTGGCGGTGTGGTTACTTCACGTGGGGATGTGCATTATGTCGTGACTGAATATGGAATTGCTTCATTAAGAGGTAAAAGTATGCGGGAACGAGTTTTAGAAATGATTAGTATTGCCCACCCTGATTTTCGTGATGATTTGCTTCAGGAAGTACGAAAGCATTATTGGGTTCCGGGTTATCAAACACAAAAACCAATGCCGGTAATAGAGTTTGGTCCTATAGAATGGAAAACATTAAAAGTGGGCAATTTGAGGTGTTATCTCAGGCCACTACATCCGGCTGATGAAAGAGTTTTACAGGAGTTCTTTTATTCTCATAGCAAAGAAACTCTGTTAATGCGTTATAGTCACAATCCCAAGCAGATGTCCCGGGAAAGAGCATCAAGTCTAGTTGCGGTTGATCAAAATAAAGATCTGGCTTTATGTGTTGTGAAGATGAATGGTCCACGAGAAGAAATTATAGCTGTTGGTCGATACTATTATATTGAACGAGAAAATTCTGCAGAAGTCGCATTTGTTGTCAGAGAAGAGGATCAGGGCAAGGGTATTGCCACTACCTTATTAAAAGAAATGATTAAAATTGCGCTGAAGCGTAATTTGTCAGTTCTATATGCAAATGTTCGAGCGGAAAATAATGCCATGAGAAGGGTCTTTGAAAAAAATAATTTTGTGTGTGTCCCTGGCGATACACCACAGGAAATTATACTTGAGTTAAATTTGAAAACGGATGCTGTGAGTCTAAAGTAAACAATACTTAACTTATAGAGTCAGGGACTCTTCTTCAAGTTAAGGATTTAAAGAAGACAGGGCCTGTTCTTTTTTATTCTTGTTAGTCTCATGTTCTTTATTTTGTTTTATACAGTTTGTTAATGCTGAATTGAGTGTTTCACCATTCCAGTTGTGTTTATCTTGTGAATATTGAGAGCGTTCTAAATTATTAATTGCATTACTGAGATGTTCATCATTAATGAATTCAGCAATAGCAGATAGGCCAGATAATGTGGGGTTCTTGTAATAGAATTTTGCCCATTGAACTAAAGCATCACTTGCTTTGTGAGCATCATTTTCGAAACAGGCATCATAAACAGCTTGTAGATAATTTTTATGTTGCTTATTTGATGCATCGTGACCTGTTTTTCTTGCCCTTGTTTTATTATTTGAAGAAGCAACAAAAAATAGCGCCAGAGTGATAAGCCACAGAATAAGTAGAACAATACTGCTCCAAAACCAAATATTTTTTGTGAAATTGACTTCTTTGTATATGACCTTTTCAATAGTTTTAGTTTCAGCTTGTTCAGTTTGGGGAGCTTCCTGGTGATTAGGTGCTGTTGTTTCAACAACTGGTGCTGACGGAGGCGTCTGAATGTTAGAAGGATTCTCAGTGTTTTTTTGTGCAAGGAGTGTTTTAGCCGGTAGTCGAGTGGTTTCCTGCTGATTTGTTTTTGTATTCCACCAGTCAATTGTAATTTCAGGAAGAGTAAAGGCTCCAGGCTTTAAGGGAATAATCGCCACTGTATCATGTCTTATACCAACAACTTTTCCATTGACTAATTGATTGCTGAGTTTTTCTTTGTCGGGATAAGTTTTTAAACTTGCAGATGAAGCAACTGTAGTAATAGGTAATTGTGAACCTAAAAGTCCCTCAGCTTTAACAATGATGTTTCGAGTAATAGCTTCCCCTTCGGTGATAGAGTTTGTATCTTCAATAATTTCAGCTTCAATTTCTAAACTTTCTGCGGGTAGCCAGTTCTTTCCAGTATAACTGGATGGTATAGGGAGTATATTGAGTGTTACAGGTTTGGTTCGACTGATAATTTGTCGACCCGGTCTTGAAAAAAGTGAAAAGTTTTGACTTATTTCTGCATTACCAGAAAAGGTCATCACAGGCAATGTGAGTTCACCACTTTGCTGAGGGTAAAGTGCATAACGACGTTCAATAATATTGTAACGATGATTTGAAATGACTTTTGTATAATTGGCATCATTACCTAATTTTTCAATGACTGTATTGGTGAGCTCTAAGTCACTTAGAGTGGCATTTGAAAAGCGGATACGGTGAAATAATTGTACGGTTACGATGATTTGCTGTTGTACATAATAACGTTTATCCTGTGCTGATTTGTTATCGTTATCTTTACCGTCAATAATGACTTTTAGGAAGACTTCTTTACCGTCAATTGCAGGAGTTTGGGATTGTTTCTGTATGACAAGATGAATTTCTTTGGTTGTTTCATTACCTACCTTAATGGCTGGAATAGTAATTTCCCCTGTTTTTTTAGGTAGTAAGGTAATATTCCATGTATGGGTTCTAGAAGCCTTACCATTTATGAGACTGTAATTTTGACTCTGGCTACGACCCATAATTTGAAAATTATCTTCTAATTCTGTGAGTTCAGGATCACCTGAATTATTTTCAGATTTGATTTCCAATACCAGTGTTTCATCAATACTGAGCACTGTTCGACCTGTTGATGCTGTGACTTCAGCCCAGACAACGTTTAATTGCAGCATTAAAAAAAGACATAATAACAAACTCAACATTGTTTCTTTAAAAGACAGAATTCTATGTCTTGAGACAAAAGATGAGTTGAGGAAGTTAAATTGTTTTTTCATTTGTCTGACCATTACCATGGATTGCCTTCATACTGTGTATCTGATGTGCCTGATTTTCTTTGTTTTAAAAGAGTGTTATTACGAAATTTAATACGTAATAATTCCCCGGGATTGTCTGGAATGCGCTGTAACCATTGCTTGAGTGATTGTTGTTCTTCCTGAGTCAGTTGAGAGAGTACATCGTTCTGTGTGCTTTCTGCATTGTCCTGTTCGCTTTTATCTTCTTCCATTGGTTCTGATTGAGCACTTTGTTTTGGCTCATCTTTAGGTGTCTCTTCATTCTGATCTTCAGTAGCTTGTGCTTCTTCAGGTTGAGGCTCGTTGTCTTCATTGGGGCTATCTTGCTCTTGTGATTCAGATTGATTTTCAGAGTCAGAACTCTCTTCTTGTTTTTCACCTGATTCAGCACCTTCAGATTCTGATTCTTCAGAATCTTTTTGCTCTGACTCATCAGAACTGGATTCATTGCCTTTTGATGCATCATCAGAACTGTTTTCTTGTTCCTGTTTCTGATTCTCGGATTTTTCCTTTGAGTCGTCATTCTTTTGGTCAGAGTTTTTATCTGAAGATTGTTGTTGCTGTTGAGCAAGTAGTTCTTTTAAATAGTCCAGATTTTTTTGTGCATTCTCTTTGATATTGGAATTCTGAGTTGGATTTGTTGTTTGTCTGGATTCAGAAGCGTATTTGATTGCCTGTTCATAGGAATCAATGGCTTCTTGAAATTTATTCATATTCGCTAAAGTATTACCTTTATTGTATAAACTTTTGGCGTCATTAGATTGTGCATATTGTTCCAGGGCTTTTTCATAATTACCTGCACGATAATTAGCACTGGCTTTCCAGTTATTATCAGAAAAATTTTTCGCGGCAGTTTGATAATCCTGTGCATTGAAAGCTTTTTGACCTTTTTGATCCGCTGTTGTCCACATGTTTTTTGACCAAAGCCTTTCAGACCATGGTTTACCTGTATTGGTTTGAGTCGTGTTATTCACATCCTGATTATTTTGTGATTGCTGTTCTTCGTTAGCATAAGAGGGCTCAGTAACAAAAGAGGACGCAAGCAATAGGCATAAGGTAACATTGAGTAATCCCTTTCGGAAACTGAACAATGCCAGAGGTATTAATAATAAAGTAAAATAAGCACCTGCATCGACCCATTGTTCCAGTTGTTTGTCTTCATCCATTGTATTATTTTTATCAACTGGACTATCCAAAAGTGCCTGAAAATCGCTGTCGTCTAACGAAAGTTTGTGATAAGTGCCGCCGCCAATACTTGCCAAATTTATTAAAGGCCCAGCTTCTAATTTAGTTAATACCACTTGACCTGAGGCATCTTTAATAAAACCACCTTGACGTGGAATGGGAATTGGAGAGCCTGCCTGACTTCCTACTCCGATGACTGAAAAACGATAGCCCTGTTGACGTAATTTTTTAATACTGTTTTTCAAGTTGCTTTGCTGAGTTGAATCAATTCCATCACTGAGTAGTAGTACATCACCTTGAGTAAAACCAGCATTTTTAAATAATTGTTTTGCTGTTGTTAATGCATCCACCAGATGAGAACCTGTTAATGGCATAATAGATGAATCAAGAGATGGTAGTAATGACATAATGGTTTTATTGTCAATGGTTAGTGGGCTGACGGTATGCGCATCACCAGCAAATGCTATCAGAGCCGTTTGACCTTCTTTTTTCTGCTTAAGAATATCAATCAATTTGAGTTTTGCACGCTCAAGTCTTGACGGCTTCAAATCTTTTGCATTCATAGAGAGTGACAAATCAAGAATAATGACAAGGGCGTTACCTTGCTGAAAAACAGGTTGTTCTTTCTTTTCCCATGTAGGGCCAGCCAGAGCAAACAGACCAATTATAAAAATAAAAGGTAGCAGCCAATTGTAAATATAAACAGATGCGCCAGATTGTTTATCTTGTTGGGCTAATTGATATTGTAATAGGGCAGGATCGCAAATTTTTTCCCACCCGCTATTTTTACTGGATCGCTTTAAGACAAAAAATAATAGCAGGGCAACAAAGGGGATTGCTGTTAGCCATTCGGGTCGAAGAAAATGAAATGTCTCTAACATCAGGCCTTCCTTTTCGCTTTAGCTATGGTATTTGAGATAGGAAGCTTGGCCAGCAATATAAAAATGCTGAGTAATAAAGCGATAGATAAAGGCCAGTAAAAGAGTGACTTACTGGGGCGATAGGTTAAATTATCTGATTCGACAGGTTCTAATAAATCCAGTGTCTGGTAGATCTTCTGTAGTTCTTCAGTGTCTCTGGCACGAAAATATTTCCCACCAGTACTTTGCGCTACTTGCTTTAAAGTCTTTTCATCTAAGTCACGAGAAGGGTTGACACGTTGACGTCCAAAAAAAGAACGTACAATCATCTCATCTGCACCGAAGCCAACAGCATAAATTTTTATACCAATCTGTTTTGCCAATTTGGCAGCAGTCACAGGATCAATACCAGTGTTGTTTGAACCATCGGTTAATAAAATTAAAACGCGTGATTCACTTTGATCCGCTGGTAAATCTTTAAGTCGTTTAACGGCAAGCCCTATTGCATCACCAATTGCAGTTGCCTTGGAGCCAGCCATACCGATAAATGATTCAGATAGCATTTTTTCAATCGTTTTTCGATCAAATGTGAGAGGTGTTTGTAGATAAGCATTATCAGCAAATAAAATTAATCCCATACGATCACCCTCACGTAGACGAATGAAAGGTTGTAAAACAGATTTTACAGCTGTTAGTCGATTGACGGCATCTTTGGCAAAGAACATATCTGCGGTTTCCATACTACCGGAGATATCAACTGCTAACATTAAATCTCGGCCACTGACTGGAATCTCAATTGCTTCACCAGACCATTTTGGTTGTGCGCTTGCGGTGATCAGACATAACCAGGCTAAAAATCCAAGGATAAGTAATGGAGAAACACCACTTAAGTTTTGAGTCGATGCATGACTGCTGAGATTCTGTAATTGTGTATAAAAGGGGACTTTTAAAGCCTGTTTTTGACTAATGACAGCAGGCTTGCTAAAGACATATACAATGACAGGCAGCGGAAGAAGAAGAAACATTAAAGGCCAATCAAAACTATACATGCTGGCTCCCCACTTTTTCAAATTTGAGATCTGATTTTGAAGGGGTAAAGCGTTTAAAACTATTGATAACGAGTGTTTCTGATGTCGTCAATAAATCACTTAACAACTGGGTGTCAATAACTTCATTATCTGGCTGGTACGGTGCCTGAGTTAATAATGTGGAAAATTGATTAGAAAAAGGACCCGCTTCGTCTGCAATCAAATTATCTGAATGAGTACTTTGGCTTGATTTTTTTGCAATGAGTTTATCCAGAAGCTGCAACCATTGTTGATCCGTTAAGGAAGCAACATCATCTCTATGATAAAGGGAAAGTGCATAGCGACGTAACAGCACTGACAATTCCTTTATTGTCTCATGAGCGATTTCTTGAGGGACACTACTTTCATTGTACTTTTTCTTAATGGCCTGCAATTCTGTTAAGGCCTGTGATTTAAGTTCTTTACTTGTTGGTTCAGGAATACGGGGTTTTCTTTTGATTAAATAAATAATCAGTAATAGAAAAATAACAATAAGACCAAGTAACAACCACCAACCAGGAGCAATAGGCCAGAATGTAATAGCTTCAGGCAAATAAATATCGGCCAGTTGGCTGGGATCAAATTGTGCAGCTTGCATTGATCCCTGTGAAGGTGTTTGAGTAGAGGGCAACATTGAAGTATGTGATGGCGCAGGCATTTTAGTAACGACTCCTGGCAACACGACGGACACTTTTATCTTTACCCAGGGCTGCCAGAAATTGATCGGCAACATTATCATGGGTGGCTAAATTAATAAGATGAATTCTATTTTGTAAACAAAATTGCTCAATTTCATCGCTCTTAGTTTGAAACAATTGATGAAATGAATATCTTAATGAACTATCGCGAGTGTCAATGGATTGATGTTGATGACCATTACTGATTCCATATCGACCTGGTGGTGGAAGTTGTGTTTCCAAAGAGTCAAAAATATGTGTGATTAATAAATCATTGTGTCGTGCAATGTAGCGAATGTGTTTTAAGCGTGCTTCATTCATTTGAATGAGATCACTTGCAAGCAATACAATACTACCAGGATGAATAATTTTTTGAATACGGGCAAATAATAATTCAGTGTTTAATGGATCAGATTGAGACTGATCACTTTCTTGGTTATGAACCTTGCTATGACTCTCATTATGGAAGTCGGATAATAATTTAAGAAATTGTAGAACACCTCGGTGTCCGCCTTTAGGACGCATTTCCATGTGATGATGTTCATTAAAGACTAAACCACCAATACGATTATTATTATCTGCACCTGCCCAGGCAAAAAGAGCGGCAGCTTTTGCTGCGGTGACTGATTTTAAACAATGGCGAGTTCCAAAATACATACTATTGCTGAGATCAACAATAATAAAAACAGGACGCTCACGTTCTTCCTGAAATACCTTGGTATGGACTTTGTCAGTTCGAGCAGTGACGTTCCAGTCAATATTTCGAATGTCATCGCCTGCTTGGTAGGGACGAACTTCATCAAAATTAAGTCCTCTACCTTTAAAGGGAGAACTATAATTTCCTGATACTGAAGAAAAAGCCTTGCGTTGAGAGCCAAGTGAAAGATGAGACGATTGATAACGTAATTGTATCAATCCTTGCAGATCAACTTCTGTGGCACGTGAGCTTTTAATTGTATCAGTTGTGTCTGATTTTTTGTTTTTCCAGATACTCATGATTGTTGTTATCTAATTCCAGATATTACAATATTGGCTCTAAGGGACTGCAATATAACTAAGCAATTTATTGATATAGTAATCGGTATCAATACCGTTGGCTTCCGCTTCAAAAGACAGTAATAGACGGTGGCGGAAAATGTCAGCTACCACTGCTTGAATATCAGAAGGAGCGACATAATCTTTACCTGATAACCAGGCATGAGCACGAGCACAACGATCCAGAGCAATGGTTGCCCTTGGACTGACACCATAGTTTATCCATTTAGCCAGATTCTTATCATATGGTGAGGGATCACGTGTTGCGATAATAATTTTTAATAAATACTCTTCAACTTCAGTACTCATATGAATATTAAGAATTTCATGACGAGCAGCAAAAAGAACTTGTTGTGAAATAACCGGCTGTGAGTTTTGAAGTGAGCTACCTTCAGTGGTTTTAACAAGTTCTTGTTGAGCCTCTCTTCTATTGAGTTCTAAAATATCCTTTTCTGCATCATGGCTAGGATAACCAATACTTATGTGCATAAGAAAACGATCAAGCTGTGCCTCTGGAAGAGGGTAGGTTCCTTCCTGTTCTATTGGATTTTGTGTTGCCATGACCATAAAGAGCTTTGGCAATTGATAGGTTTCTCTGCCGACTGTAATTTGTTTTTCAGCCATAGCTTCCAATAGTGCAGACTGGACTTTAGCTGGGGCACGATTGATTTCATCAGCAAGCAGGAGATTGTGAAAAAGTGGTCCTTTTTGAAAATGAAATGAACCATCCTGAGGTCTGTAAATTTCGGTTCCCGTCAAATCTGCGGGTAATAAATCAGGAGTGAATTGAACTCTGTGAAAATCAGCTTCAATGAGATCACCCAGTTCTTTAATTGCTCTGGTTTTTGCTAAACCTGGAGCTCCCTCGACCAAAAGGTGACCATCAGCTAAAAGGGCAATAAAAAGCTTATTGACTAGTGCTTCCTGACCAATTATTTTCTTTCTTAAACAATCTCGTGCGTGTGTAATTTGTTGATATAGGCTCATGTTTTTCTATGTGATTTTTTAAGTATTAAGTTTCGGTTTTAGACCAGAATGAAATCTATTAGTTCATACCAATTTGATTGAGTTGGATTTGTTTTTATATCTCATGTTTCATTGATTTATTTTCAAGGTTTAGAGCTTAAAAAAAGTTTTCTAAAGCCCTAGTTCTTTAGCAATATTGACGATCTGCTTTCGTTTTAAAAGAAGTTGCCAACGGTTTCCACCTAACTGTTGCCAAAGAACTGCTGCACGAATACTACTGAGTAATAAACTTCGAATTTTATTGGCATTGTCTGAATTATTCAATATTTCAGGCTCACCTGATACCATGATTCGGGGATTCAGTTTACTGATAGTATCGGAATAAAGACCACCTAAGCTGGCATAGATATTCTCATGATCAAGTCCAAAGTGATCCACCTGATTTTGAGCTTTTTCAATTCCATCACTTAATTGTTTCAACATATTCGAATTTTTAAGTAATTTATTAGCTAAAAAAAGGACGCTGATGGAATACCGAGTCAGCTCGGTATCTCTTTTTTTATCAGAGTTACCCAGTTGTTGCTGAATGATGTTTAAGCCTTCACGTATGCCTGCAACCCCTTGAAAGACTTGCAGAGTATTTTCTGGTTCAGTGTTTAAAATAGCTTTGATTGCAATATTCAGAGCATAGGGATCTACTTTACCTGTAGTGGCTAATTGCTGTACTTGATGACAGTGTTGGAATATTCCTGCCAGTGCAATCGTACGTTCTTCCATGGGTGTTAATTGTTCTAATGTCAATCGTGTATCTCTGTTAATTAATCTATGATGCCACCACCGAGGCAAATTTCACCCTGATAAAAGACAATAGATTGTCCAGGGGTGATTGCAAATTGGGGTGAATCGAATTCTACCATACAATTTGAGTAATTTTCTGTGTCATTGGTCTTTGTTTTAATAACGTTTTCAACACCTGTTTTTATTTCTGTAATCGTACAAGCTTGATCGGGTTGACGGTAACGAGTTTTTGCCATACATCGAAAGGGTGGTGTTGGTGCTTTGCCACTGACCCAATGTAAATTAGAAGCACTTAAATTCTGGCGGTATAATAGTGGGTGGTCTTTTCCCTGAACCACAATAAGCTGATTCTTTTCTAAATCTTTTTGGGCAGCAAACCAGGGAAGCCCAGCGTTCTTCTTGCTGGTGTCCTTATCAGATTGACGCCCGCCAATACCCAGTCCCTTGCGTTGGCCCAAAGTATGATACATCAGTCCTTGATGTTGCCCTACAATTTCACCCTCTGGTGTGACCATATTTCCAGGCTTAGCTGGTAAGTATTGGCTGAGAAACTTGGTAAAGTCACGCTCACCAATAAAACAAATACCAGTAGAATCTTTTTTATCCCAGGTGGCCAGATGAAACTCCTCGGCCAGATGACGTACTTCTGGCTTATCTAACTCTCCGACAGGAAATAATGTTTTGGATAGAGGATATTGTCCAAGAGTATAAAGAAAATAGCTCTGATCTTTATTATTGTCTTTGCCTTTGAGCAAATAAAACTGGCCATCTTCTTCTTTGACCCGAGCATAATGACCAGTGGCAATTTTATTAGCGCCCTGAGACAGAGCGTAGTCCAGAAAGACTTTAAATTTGATTTCCTTATTACAAAGAATATCTGGGTTTGGTGTACGACCCGCTTTATATTCAGACAAAAAATAAGAAAAGACATTATCCCAGTACTCAGGCGCGAAATTAACGCCATGAAAAGGAATATTAAGCTCAGCAGCAATACTTTGAGCGTCAGCAAAATCTTCTTCAGCAGGGCAATAACCCTCATCATCGTCTTCATTCCAGTTTTTCATGAAGATAGCAGACACATCAAAGCCTTGTTGTTTTAACAACAAGGCTGTAACAGATGAATCAACTCCGCCTGAGAGACCGACTACGATAGCGTTTTCTTTGCTGCTCATAGAGTGAATCGATAATGAGTTATTGTCTGTTTGCTTAGTCATTTGCTTGTTTTGTCATTGTCCGGAGTCCAGCCTGAACGCCATTGTGATAATGGAATAATATGGGGACGCTTACCATTATCTTCAAACCAGGAATCAACGGCAAATTCAGGACCATCTTTCTCTTTCATAGCTCCAGAGCTATGTGGCCAGCCAAAAATAAAAAAGCCACGAGTGACATGGTTCATAGGAGTATGCCATTTTAACAATCCCTGCTTTTCTAAAATAAGTAAGTAGGTCGTCGTATTGGTTGATTCATCAATGCAGTCCAACTGACCATAAGAACCCATGTTTTCAAATAATCCGGCTTTATCATGCGTGGTATCGGTTTTGATTCCAATAATTTGTTCAAATTCAGCAATGGCATTGGCGACTTGAACACGTTCTGCTTCAGCGGATTTTGCAGGAGGTTGAAA
The DNA here is from genome assembly GCA_026196615.1 of Gammaproteobacteria bacterium. Lineage (GTDB taxonomy): Bacteria > Pseudomonadota > Gammaproteobacteria > GRL18 > GRL18 > GRL18. The sequence goes on from JAPHSW010000034.1 coordinate 14,708, forward strand.
ATGTTGACTGATCTTTTGCCATTCTTCAGGTGTTAAAGAAAGTTGTTCAACGTTTTTGCAGCCATGAGCATGGCACATAGAAAAATGATTAATATCAGGTTCGGTGATAATGTCATCGCGAACAAAAGTATCAGCATATATGTTACTGGAAATACACAATAGAAAAAGTGAAAACAGGGGGCCAACCTCTATGTGATAGCCACTGAAAATGCTCTTGTGCACGTTAATGGGTTCCTTTTTTCAGGTTCAATAGTTTGTATTCACCTGGCTGAAGTTCATTTAAACTCCATTCACCGATACGATGTCGAATTAAGCGAAGTGTTGGAAAACCAACCGCAGCAGTCATCCGTCTGATTTGACGATTTTTACCCTCAGAAATGGTTAACTCTATCCATGAGGTTGGAATATCTTTTCGAAACCGGACAGGAGGTATTCTGGGCCAAAGTTTAGGTTCTTCAATTTTTCTGGCTTTTGCTGGCAGGGTCATGCCGTCTTTAAGGACTACGCCTTTTCTTAAATGTTTGATGGCCTGCTCATCTATTGCTCCGTCCACCTGTACCCAATAAGACTTTTCTTTGCTATGCTTAGGATGAGCTATTTTATGTTGCATTGAACCGGAGTCGGTTAATAATAATAAGCCCTCACTATCGCGATCTAAACGTCCAGCCGGGTATACTTTCTCAATGGACAGATAATCAGATAAATTTTCCCTGTTAGAGGCATGTTTTTCATCTTTATCAGTAAATTGACAAAGGACATTATAGGGTTTGTTGAAAAGAACGAGTTTGGGCATAGCTTCAAATATTGTTAATAGCAAAATGACGGGCTGGAATATCAGCTTTGTATTGTCAGCTCTTAATATTGTCATAGAAGAGATGTAGTATATCATTATTTTAATTTTAAAGGCTGAGGAGTCTGTCTAAGAATGTATAGGAATCAACTTACTGAGGCCAGTGGCAAACTTGATCTGTATAAAGTGTTGGATCAATTGATAATTGACGGTCTGGTTTCAAAGGAAAATGCCCAGGTTCTTAAAGCCTTAGATAAAAAAAATCAGTATTCTAAACAACATCCTTTTTTGGTTATTACCGAAAGGGGCTGGAAAAACTGTTCTCATCCAGAGCGGTTGATCACAATGAATGAATTAATTCATTGGTTATCGGATAAAACAGAACTCAATGTAAAAAGAATTGATCCTTTAGTGACCGATGTCCATAGTGTGACCTCCCTGATGTCCTTTTCCTATGCTAAAAATTTCAATATTTTACCAGTTGAAGTCACGAGAGATAAGGTTTATGTGGCGACTGCTCAACCTTATGAATTGGATTGGCAGTCAGAAATTGAGCGTATTTCAGGAAAAAAGATAGAATTAGTTCTTTGTAATCCAGATGATTTAACTCATTTTTTAGTTGAATTTTATAGTGTATCCAAATCGGTTACACAGGCTGAATACCAGTCTGAAGATGAGCTTCAGGGGATTCAGAATCTAGAACAATTGATAGAAATGGGACGAGCCGGTAGTCTGGATGCGGATAATAATCATATTGTGCGAATTGTAGACTGGTTATTACAATATGCTTTTGAGCAACGTGCCAGTGATATTCATTTGGAACCCAGACGAGAACAGGCTAATGTTCGGTTTCGAATTGATGGCATTATGCAGCAGGTTTATGAAATTCCAGCAGCCGTTATGAATGCGGTATCAAGCCGAATTAAAATTCTTGGACGAATGGATGTCTCAGAAAAGCGTCGTCCACAGGATGGTCGTATTAAAACAAAAACACCTGCGGGTCTAGAAATAGAACTTCGATTGTCCACTATGCCTACCGCTTTTGGTGAAAAGCTGGTGATGAGAATTTTTGATCCAGAAGTGTTGCAGCGAGGATTTGAGTCTCTGGGCTTTGGTAAGCATGAGCATAGAGTCTGGCAGGATATGATCAAAAAACCCAATGGTATTATCCTGGTGACAGGTCCTACCGGATCGGGTAAAACCAGTACGCTTTATACAACGTTACGCCAATTAGCTAAACCTGAAGTGAATGTGTGCACTGTGGAAGATCCTATTGAAATGGTTGAACCCATGTTTAATCAAATGCAGGTTCAGCAAAAACTTGAGCTGGATTTTGCCCAGGGGATTAAAACACTGATGCGACAGGATCCTGATATTATCATGATTGGTGAAATCCGTGATAGAGAAACGGCTGAAATGGCAATTCAGGCATCCTTAACTGGACACCTGGTTTTATCCACTCTACATACTAATGATACATTATCAGCACTGATTCGATTACAGGACATTGGTGTGCCTCCTTATCTTATTCACTCAACTATTATCGGAATTATGGCTCAACGTTTGGTTAGAACGCTTTGTCCACACTGTAAACAGGAAATACCTGTTGATGAAGATGTATGGGTTGAGATGGTTAAGCCCTGGAAAAGTGATTTACCTAAGAAAATATATGAACCGGTTGGTTGTCTTGAGTGTCGAAATACAGGGTATTTAGGTCGAGTGGGGCTTTTTGAAATGTTACCGCTGACACAAGAGTTTAAGCACTTACTGAGCAAAGATGCAGATAGAGAACAGTTGCGTCGTCAGGCGATGAAAGATGGTTATAAACCTTTACGCTTAAGTGGTGCTCAAAAAATAGCGAAAGGTATGACGACTGTTGATGAAGTGTTAAGAGTTTCTCCTGCACCTATTTCATAATTGTTGGGTGGTATATTAAAAAAATAATTCGAGGCGCTCGAAATATGGTGCTAAAAACAGGAGGTTGGATGGTTGAGTTGGCCTTTCTGGGGACGCTGCAAGCACATCCATGTGACGCTCATCCTCGGCGTCCTGCCTCGAAAAGCCCCCGAAAGGCCAACTCAACCATCCAACCTTTCTGACTGCATCATATATCTCGCTTAAGATAGAAAAGCAAAATCAACAGATAAGAATTGATACATAACTTTCAAACGTTACACAATTTTTAATATCCACTCAAATGATCAAGTTGATACGGGAATTATTTTATTCTTTAGCTTAAATTATCGTGATTTAAACTTGTTAGCGCAATGTTTTCAAGATCATAGCTATTAATCATAGCCTGGATCATTTTTATATAATCCTGACCTTTGGCTGAATATTTCTCCAGGCCATTGGCTAATTCAAATCCTGATAGTTTTTTACCCTCTGATAAGGCTTGATGACGAATATCTCTCAGTTTTTTATAGGCAGGATGGCTATTTAATGTGTGTATGTAGACTGTGACGGACTCCTGGAATGAACTGAATTTACGAACAAAATGTTTTTTTCCAGGTTCACGTCTAAGTGGTTTGATACCAATTTTTTCATTATAAGTCCAAATACCAAATAAATTATTACCTTGCTTACTAAAACGTGAAGTACCCCATGCAGATTCATTCGCAGCTTGGGCAAGTGCCATTGCTGGTGGAATTGTATTGACCCGTTTTAGCAGCTCTTGTTGCTTATCTGCATTAGAAACAATACTGCCTGATATCCTATACTTTCTTGCTATTTGTTTTAGCCATATTTTTTTGTTTGAAGAAATGCTTTGTTTTTGTTTTATTTCAGAAAAAATGGAAAGAAGTCTATTTCTATTTTCTTGAATTTGTCTATTTGCATTGTTAACCAGAGGCAAAATTTGCTTTAAAAATTGTTTTCTTTTTTCTGTTTGAGAGCCAGTTTGTGACAGTTTTTTAGAGGTTTTAGCTGGCAATTTTACCGTTTGTTTAGCTTTATCTTCAGTCTTAATAATGGGCTTAACAATTGGTTTTGATATTGCTTTTGCCTTTTTCTTTTTTGGTGCATTGGTGGCAGTTGATTTTGCTTTCTTATTAATATTGTTTGTAGGTGCATAGGTTTGTGCTGGTTGTTGGTAGCCATTTGAATAAGTGTAGGGATCCTGGTATGTCGGTGGAGCATACACTGGTGCATAATAAACGGGTGGTTGGTAAGCAGGTGGTGTGTAATAACTGTTTTGATTTTGCACGGGATAAGCCGGGGCAGAATAGTAACCTTGTTGATAGCTATATTCCTGAGGATAGTAGGAGTATGCCTGGTAATCAGGTGCTTGATAGTATGAGTTCTGGTAATAACCGTTGTTATAATAATTATTTAAAGGGGCGTCAGCAGACCATACAATGCCAGATAAAAATAAAACAACAATTGTGATTCCAAACTTCATAGCAATACCTATAAAAACAGTTTTTTTCCATAATTCTGTTAATTATATAAGAATTTGCTTAAATAGTAAAATTCCTTTTATTCTTTATACCATTTCCCGTTGTCATGGCGTTTGATCCATAATTGGCTATACCAATAAAAACCATGCCTGAGTTTACCATTAGTGGCAACACTGGCTGGAGCCGTACAGTTATAACGGTTACGTCCTACGCCTAATTTTTTTGTTGCTTGAATGTATGCAGTGTTATTTTCCCAATGAATCTGAGCTTTCCCCTGACCACTGACATAACATTGTAATTGTTTTTGTAAGCGTTTGTTCCAATACTTCTGTTTAATTGTTAATTTAAGTACTGGCCTGCCTGACTCTTGTTCTGTATTTGACTTGAGTATGGGCTCAACAATGTCATTGGGTTCCAGAGGTAAAGGATAGGTCTTTAATTTTTCAATCAGCTGATTTTTTGTGGTGTAAATTCCTCCCATTGGAAATCTTGGTAATATTTCCTGATGAGTTGTATAAGTCGCGGG
>JAPHSW010000147.1 GCA_026196615.1 Gammaproteobacteria bacterium
GCCTATATTATATCAAAAACTTGCAATTTTAGCACCTGTAATGAAAGAATATATCCTTACAAATCAAAGTGCTATGATTTATTCAGGTTCGACTAAATAAAGTATTTACTTCAAACTCATAATGTAGAAAAGGGGAATAAGATGAAACAATTAACGGTTGCAATTACAGGTATGAATGCAAAGCCTGACAATCCAGGTCCCGGTTTGGCTGTTGCTCGATGCTTAAGAGAAGCAGAAGAATTTAATGGAAAAATTATTGGTTTAGGGTATGACATATTAGACCCTGCACTTTATTTAGAGACTATCTGTGATGATGCTTACTTATTGCCTTATCCTTCCGTTGGTGAAAAAGTGTTATTGGAACGTATTAAAGAAATTCATACGAAAAATCCAATTGATATTTTGATCCCCTGTCTGGATGCAGAGCTTTATGGATTCATTAACTTAAAAAACACCTTAGAATCAATGGGGATTATGATGCTAATTCCTACAATGGAACAATTGCACAGACGAAATAAAGATCGATTAGATGAATTGGCAAAGAAAATAAGATGCTTTCATCCAAAAACTCAAAAAGTTACTGAACGTGGTTTTTTTTATCAGTGTGAATTATCAGGCTGGAATTATCCATTTGTTATAAAAGGTCAGTATTATGATGCTCAGATTGTTCACAATGCAACAGAGGCCGTTTCGGTATTTGATAAATTGAGTCATGAGTGGGGAGTGCCTGTTTTAATTCAAGAGTTTATTGAAGGTGGAGAAATTAATCTTGCTGCTATAGGTGATGGTCATGGTGATATGCAAAATGTTGTCATGATTAGAAAAAAAACAATAACAGATAAAGGCAAAGCATGGGCTGGGGTTTCAGTTTGGGATAATAAACTTTATGACATATCACAGCGTCTGATTGATGAGTTGCAATGGCAAGGTCCCTTAGAAGTTGAAATGATTCAGGATAGTAATAATAACTATTATTTGCTTGAAATTAACCCAGGATTTCCTGCATGGATTTATCTTTCTTCACAGGTCGAGCGTAATCAACCTTTGTCTCTTGTTAATCAATTGCTTGGCAATCAATATATTGAAAAATTACCACCACAAACTGGTCAGCTATTTATACGATATGCACTTGAAACGGTTTTAAGTCTAGGTGAGTTTGAATCAATGCTGGTTAATGGTTGTAAATCTCAAACTTATCCGGTCAGTATTGCTAGTTAACTAACAGGGAAGCATCATGAATAATGAAAAAAAACTATGGTTAAAACCTATGATTAAAGCCCATAAACTAGGTGTGCTCAATAAATTTGCTTATGGTACAAAAAAGGAATTTATTAATGATCTAGAGGGTAGGGAAGTGAATGATTTAATCTCTGAATATGGTAGTCCTCTTTTTGTTTTATCTGAATCAAAGCTGAGACAAAATGTGAAGCGATTGATGAGTGCATTTAAAATGCGTTATCCAAAAGTCATTTATGGCTGGTCATATAAAACTAATTATTTATCCTCAGTGTGTAATATTCTTCATCAGGAAGGTGCATGGGCTGAAGTGGTTTCTCAATTTGAATATGAAAAAGCACGACAACAGGGAGTACCTGCTGAACATATTTTATTCAATGGTCTCAACAAGAATATTGAAATTTTAAAACGTGCAGTTTTAGAAGGTGCTAGAATTCATCTGGATAACCTTGATGAGTTTTATTTGCTTGATTCAATTACTAAAGATACAAAGAAAAACATTAAAGTTGCAATGCGTCTTAATTTTGATACAGGATTTTCAGAACCCTGGAGTCGGTTTGGTTTTAATGTGGAAAATGGTCAAGCATTGGACATGGCGTATAAGATAGCAAATAGTGATTATTTGGAACTATCTGGTTTACACAGTCATATTGGAACGTTTGTGTTAGATCTAAGAGCTTATGAAGCTCAAATGAAAATCATGTGTGATTTTATGCATAGTATTGAATATGAAACTGATTGCGTTATTGATTGCATCGATATAGGAGGTGGTTTTGCTTCAAAAAATTCTCTGCAAGGCAGCTATCTGACACCTGATCAGGTTAGTCCTGAAATTGAACAATATGCACAGATCATTTGTGATACTTTAATTAATGAAACAAAAAATCGTATTGCACAAGGCAAACCTGAAATTACTTTAATTATAGAATCTGGTCGAGCCATTGTTGATGATGCCTTTCATTTAATCACTTCCGTGGTTTCAAATAAACGCTTGAAAGACGGGAGAGCTTCATTGGTTGTTGATGCAGGAGTGAATATTTTATTTACGTCATTTTGGTACAACCATCCAATCAGTTTGACAAATTCACCTCGTGGTGTTTCAGAAGATACGATTATTTATGGTCCATTGTGTATGAATATTGATGTTGTTAGAACTCATGTAAATTTACCCCCGCTTAAAATCGGTGATTCATTAATTATTTCACACGTGGGTGCTTATAATCTGACACAATCTATGCAGTTTATTGAATATCGACCAAATGTAGTCATGCTTCATGAAGAGAAATCTAAGGTGAGTTTGATAAAAAAAGGTGATGACTTGCATGATATGACTCGTAATGAATACTTACCTGAGCATCTTATGATTAATAATGCCTCCAGTACTTCATCAGTGGATTTAATTAAAGATCATTCTAATATCAGTATTCTAAAACAATCGAGTGTTGTTTCTTTTGTGTGATATTTTTTATGTTGATATAAATTTCGGACAGAAAGTTGGGTGCTATGGATAAAATAATCTTTGATTATAAAGCAGATGTCTTAAAAAAAATTAAACAAATAAGTCAGTGGAAAAAACAAGGAGTTGGTTTATATCAACTATCAGCTGATTTATTACCATTTAAACGTATTCTCATTGCTTATTCGACAATTTTGTTCTGTCGAAATGAGAAAACGGGATTTCTTTTTTTTATGGCTACTTTTGTATTTCCTAATGCAGCTTTTTCAGGTTTATTAGCTGCCATCATTGGTAGTCTTACGTCTCGATTATTCAATTTTCCTAACCAGTCAGGAGAGCTTCATATCTACAATAGTTTGTTAGTGGGATTATCTTTGGGGATTGTTTACCATTTTGATTTTCATCTATTGAGTTTAATTGTACTTGGCTTTATTTTGTCAGTTTTAGTTACGGTTACATTATCTGATGTATTTTGGCGTCTTGAACATTTACCTGTTTTAAGCTTTCCATTTGTTATTGTCGCTTTAGGATGTGCTTTTGCTGCGCAAGGGTATGGTAGCTTGAGCCATTATCTTTATCCTCTTGCACCTTATGATTATTTTATTAATACAGAAATTGATGCCTTTCTAACGGCTATGGGTTCCACTTTTTTTATTCCAGACCCCAGAGCTGGATTACTTATTTTTATAGGTGTTGTTATGACATCTCGTTATTTAGGATTACTTGCTGTTTGTGGCTATATTGTTGGACATTCTCTTTTTCAGTGGTTATCTGGTTCACCTCATAATGATCTTTTTTTATGGAGTGGTTTTAATTTTATTTTGACAGCAATGGCTATTGGTGGTGTTTTTACAGTTCCAGGCATCAGGAGTTTTGTTCTGGCAATGATAGGGGCTTCATTGGCATCTCTGTTGACGGCATCAATTCAGAGCATGATGATTATTTATGGAGTACCTGTTTTAGCTTTACCTTTTTTATTGACAACATTAACGGTCTTAATGGCATTAAAAAAACGTCAGTCATTTTCAGCTCCTTATTTACTCCTGGAAAATCCAGAATTACCAGAGGTGAACTATGAAAACTCTCGTCTTTTATCAGCAAGAGGAGGAGCTCCTGGTAGTATTCCTCTGAGTGTTCCATTTCTAGATAAATGGCAGGTTTATCAAGGATTTTGTGGAAAATATACACATCAATATCCTTGGCAATATGCTTTAGATTTTATTGTTGTTGATAATGAACGTAGTTTTTCCAATGATGGAAAGCAATTAGGAGATTACTATTGTTATGGTTTGCCTGTCGTTTCTCCTTGCTATGGTACTGTTTATAAATTTGATGATTCTCATCATGATAACTTGCCTGGAGAGGTAGATATTAAAAACAACTGGGGAAATTATCTTTTAATTCAACTCAATTCAGGTCATTTTGTTCTTTTAGCTCATTTAAAAAAGGGAAGCATTAAAGTTTTTTCTGGTGAGCATATTGTACCAGGACAAGTTCTGGCACAATGTGGTAATTCAGGACGTTCGCCACAACCCCATATTCATATGCATGTTCAAGCAGATCAATATCTTGGGAGTAGGACATTACCATTTCATCTATTTGGTGTTAATTGTAGCAAATCTGATAATCGTTCAACTCAGTTTTATCTATCAATAATTCCGTCAGAAAAAGATACGGTCTCGATGATACTCAATGACTCAATTGCTCAAACGTTTCATTTGCCCATTGGTTTATCTATGAATTTTAATGTCACTATTAACGATCAACAAGCTATAGAGCAACAACTGAAGGTTGAGTTGGATCTATTAGGTCAATTTAAGTTGTCTGGTAAAAATGGTTCATGTGCTTCTTTTGTAGAAGAAACTGGCTTACAAGCTTTTTTTGACCGTAATAAAAAAGAAGATAAATTATTGGATATATGGCTGTTGGCTCTGGGGTTAAATCCTACTGGGAATGAAGTGGTTAATTGGCAAGATAAACCTGCTGCATCACTTTTTCCCTTATCGGTAAAAGATAAATTTTTATTCAACGTATTTCATCCATTAGGAGGTGGAATTGAAAGTCAATATCGTCGAATAAAAATTGATAGAGGTTGGTTACAACAAGGTAAGCATACACTTCAAATTAGTCCAACAAAGAAAAAAACAGTTATTACTGAAGCAGTTCTTGAATTAAAAACAGGCTGTGTATCATTGTTAATGCATGCTGATGACGTAAGGATAGAGGCAAAACTGATACAAAAACACTCTAAGGCTGATTTTGGAATTCCTGAATTAGTTTATCACTATCAATAGGAGAGCCAAATGAAATTAAGAATGTTGAGATATCTTATGTTGCTTATCGTTATTTTTTCATTATTCGTATTGATTACCACTCGTTCTGTTTATTCAAATATTAACAATGAAGTCATTTGGTCAAACTCATATGAACTTGAAGCTAAAGGAAAATATAAAGCTGCGGCTGGTCTTATCGAGCCTCTTTTAACACAAGGAAATGATACCTTAGAATTTACTTTATTGCGTTATGCATGGTTGAACTATTTAGGAAAAAATTTTAATGATGCGCTTCGTAGTTATAAGCGAGCCTTAACATTAAATCCCAGTTCTCTGGATGCACAACTGGGTATTACATTAGTATTATTGGCACAACAAGAGTGGAATGAACTTGAATTAGTTTGTCATAAAATTTTGAGACAGTCACCCTGGAATTATCATGCACATTTAAGGCTTATGGAAACAGAGCAATATAATAAAAACTGGCTTTTACTTAAAAATCATGCTCAGAGGGTGGCTTCTCACTTTCCTTCTGAATCAGAACCGTTGCTTTATCTCGCTAGAGCAGAAAAAAATTTAGGGGCTCAAAAAAAGGCATATAAAGTTTATAATAGAGTACTGAAAAGACAGCCAGGAAATATTGAGGCACTGACTTTTGTTCAACGGATGAAATCTAAGTAATAACTTTTAATTAATTAAATATGATAAAGTAGTTATTAATCACTGGTTATTGGCTATATTGAATAATCTGATGTTGGTGGGTGAGCATAAATCTGATTTCTACCATTTTGTTTCGCCTGATAGAGTGCTTTGTCTGCATTTTTTATTAAATCTTCGACACTTTTGACCATGTCACCTGATATTGTTGTAATACCAATACTCACTGTAACGAAATCAGAAATATGGGAGTCTGAATGAGGTATTTGTAAATTTTGTACTGCCATAAGGTAATTGTGAGCACATTTCTCTGCATTTTCGGCATTCGTATCAGATAAAATCAGTGCAAATTCTTCCCCACCATAACGTGCAGCCAAATCACCACCACGGTTGGCAAAATCATCGAGGCTTTTGGCAATCTTTTGTAAGCATTGGTCGCCTTTAATATGTCCAAAGCAATCATTGTATTTTTTAAAATAATCAACATCAATCATTAATAGGCTGAGCTTTTTATACTCTCTTTGACTTATAGAAAACATTTGTTCTAAAAATTGATCAAAATAACGTCGATTGCCTATCCCGGTTAAGGCATCAGATAAACTGAGGAGTTCTAATTTTTGGTTAGCTAACTCCAATTGTTTGACTAATAATCTATTTTGCAAGTGAGTGTGAATACGTACTTTAATTTCTTCTTCAAAAAAAGGCTTAACAATATAATCAACACTGCCAAGTTTAAAGCCTTTGAGTAAGTCAGACTTGGCTGTTTTAGCTGTTAAAAATATGACGGGGATATCTTGTGTTTTACTGTTTTGTTTGAGTTGAGAGATAACATCATAGCCATCCATTTCAGGCATGATAATATCCAGCAAAATAAGATCGGGTTCAGCCTTTTCCGCCAGTTGAAGTGCTTTAGAACCAGAAGTTGAAAATATGACATCATATTCATCCTGCAACATTAAAAACAACAGCTCAATGTTCTCAGATGAGTCATCTACAATTAATATTTTTTGTCTACTTATGCCCATACTTTTTACCCCATATCCTGAGTTACAAACTAATTATTCAGAATAAATTGTATAAATTAATTTATAGTTGATCATTACTATGAATTCAATAAATTTGAAATATTTTTCAGAGAATTAAGTGCATTATCAAAATCTAAACTGGACAGTTCATTATTTAATTTTTTAAGTTCGGTTTTAAAAATAGAGCTGTTTAGTGTTGCATTTAATTCTTTTACAACAATTTTAGCTCTTAGATTATTTTCTAAAATAAGCTCTTCAAGTTCTTTGACCTGTAATCTCGCAAGTTCGATATTGGTTCCATTATTGTCATTGTTCTCTGTATTATTAGCTTCTATCAGTTGTTCTAGCGTAGACACTGATTGTTTTATTTTTATAAAGGCTTCAGATAATCTCTGAAATAACTCAAGGCTTATTTGAGTTGATTGGTTTTCAAAGCTTTTTTCAAGTTCTATTGAGATAGAGTAAATCTCATCCATGCATAAATTACCACTGGTGCCCTTAAGTGCATGAATGAAAGTACCTGCTTGTTGCCAGTTATTGTCTTGAATATGCTCATGAAGCTCTTCTATAAGCTCAGTTTTACTAGTGATAAACTTGTTTAATAATCGAGTATAAAGCCTTGTGTTTCCCTTAAACCGGATAATTACTTCCTGCATATCGATTCCAGGAAGATCTTTATTCAGTGCAGGATTGCTTAGTATGTTCAAATTATCGTTAGCCACTTTATTTTTTGCAATAGCATCAGTATCTGCTTGGGGTAACCATTTTTTTAGAGTAGAGAAAAAATGATCAATTACAATTGGTTTGGCAATAAAATCATTCATACCGGTTGCTATAAATTGTTCCCTATGCTTTTGTAATGCATGTGCTGTCATAGCAATAATGGGCAGTTCAGCATTTGCTTTATTCTGGCGGATAATTGTTGTTGCCTCCAGGCCATCCATTCCAGGCATCTGGACATCCATTAATATTAGATCATACTGATTACTTTTAACTTTCTCAACAGCTTCAAAGCCATTATTGGCAATATCAATGGACATTCTTGTATCTTGCAGGATTGCTGTAGCCACTTCCTGGTTAATTACATTGTCTTCTACTAATAATAGATTTACATCAGGCCAGAGTAATTGTTCAACACTAGTCTCATTGTCTTTATTTTGATGGTGTATTGGGTGTTGAGCATTGTGTTCATGTTCGGAAAATAAAGTTATAATTGAGTCATAAAGATGCGATGGCGTTAGAGGTTTGGGATGATAAGCATCTAAATAATCTCTTGCTGATTCAATGATTTCATCATTGGTATAGGCGGTGATAAGGATTATGCAGGGCATTACTTTTAGGTCGCTACGGTTTTTAATAAGACGTGCGGCTTCAATACCGTTGATTCCAGGTAATCGCCAGTCCATCAGAATTAATTGAATGGGATGATCACTTTGATTCATTTCATCAAGAATTTTCATACCATCCTCAGCATTGGTTGCAGTATGAACATCAAAAGAAAAATCCTGTAGCATTTCAGCAAAAACCTGCAGTGAAATGAGATTATCATCTATCACTAATACAGGTCTGTTTTTTAGTTCAATAGGTAACTTTCTTGAGATTTTGAGTTGTTCATCCAGTCCAAAAATAGCGGTGAAGGAAAATGTAGTCCCTTCATCTTTTTGGCTTTTAACCCATATTTTTCCTTGCATTAACTCAGTGAGTTGTTTGCTGATAGCTAAACCTAAACCTGAGCCACCATACTTTCTGGTTGTAGAACTATCAACCTGAGAAAAAGACTGAAATAATTTCTTTTGCTGAACTTCATCCATGCCAATTCCAGTATCAGTCACATTAAACTGAAGTGTAATCTGTTTGCTTCGTGTTTCCACAACTTCAATTGCAATAACAATTGTTCCTTGATGAGTGAATTTAAGAGCATTATTGCACAGGTTTAATAATATCTGGCTAAGACGAAGCGGATCACCTAGTAAAATCTCGGGTACTTGTTTTGATATTGAAAACACAAGATCAATTTCTTTTTCTTCTGCTTTACTGATAATGACTTTATTAATATTGTCTAAAACTTCATCTATAGTAAATTTAATTTTTTCCAGTTCAAGTTTGCCAGATTCACATTTGGAAAAGTCAAGAATATCATTAATTAAAGCCAGTAATAAATGAGCAGAACTGTCCATCTTTTTCAGGTAATTACGTTGCTTTTCTGAAAGCTCACCTTTTAATACCAGATAGCCCATGCCAATAACTGCGTTAAGAGGTGTTCTGATTTCATGACTCATGTTGGCAAGAAACTGGCTTTTAGTTTCATTGGCCATTTCAGCCTTTTCTTTCGCCTTAAGCAAATCAGCTTCAGCTTTTTTACGGACATTTATTTGTATGTGTAATTGGCTCACCAGACGCATTGTTGCATACCAGACTAGTAGTGCGATAATAAGTACAAGAACTGCTTCAGCAAATAGCTTATTTTTTATATCTGATTTAAATTTCTGGAAAATAGCATCATTGACCTGGAAATGAGCTAAACCAATTAATTCATTGGATACATGCGAATACAGTCCCAGTTCAATGGAAAAACAATGCCCGCAGTTGATGTTCCCGCGAGAATGGATGAGCTCTTTCGTGACTATTTGAGGTTCATCTTTCGGTAGTTGTTCATTATAGACATCGGGATCAATTTCGATTGAGATACCAATAAAAAAGGGTTCATTTAATAACGGATCATTTAATAAGAGAGTGCCATCTATCACGTCGTCAACAGTATCTAATCTTATATAACCATCATTTGAGAATAAACTTTGAGAAATTATGCGACTTTCAGATTCAGCAAGAACCTGAGCATTACCATTGGCTTCTACTCGGAAGCGTGGTTCAAGAATTAGATACCAGTATGCAATCAACAGTGATTCTATTGCAATGACCAGCACAATAAACAACAGGCTTATATTTAAGCGATTGCCTGAATCATTGATTGTGTGTTTAAGGTTCATATTTTTTTGCAACCTTTAGAAAAAAAGACTTAAGTTGTATCTTAGATGCCTTTAATGTCTTCATATTAACAATTGGATGAACACGGGCACCGATATGCAGGCCGGCAGTGATATTTTTTTTCACGTCATGTTCAAAAGGAGAATAAATAATGGTGTGTTGTGTTATGCCGTAATCTACTATCTGTTCTAATTCATCATTGGACATTTTATCTACTAGAAAAATTCCAGCAGGGGAGTCATATTTTTCATCAAGGAAGTTCTGATAACTTATAGAGATGATATTTAAAGGGATGCCTTTAATCTGGGCATGACCGTCTTTTTTCCCCATATCTGACAAAATCTGTGAAAATTTATCACCTTTATGGGGATTATCTTTATAAATAATAAGAATTGGGAGTTCGTTTTGATTATTTTGTTTTGTTTTTATTGCCAGATCGGCGGCCAAAATTGCTCGAAAAAGTTTTAGTCCGATATTTATGCGGGCATCAGTCATTTCTCCGGCATTTAAAGCGGCACTTGAAAGAGAAAAAAATGCTAACCATACATATAGAATATGTAAATATAATTTTTGGTTCAATTTTGATAAATGGTAGATACAGAGATCCACTATGTTATTAAGAAGACTAAAATATTTATGGCATTGATCTGTAAGGGATCATAGCCTACTCTAATATTGTTAAAATCAGAAAGCAAGTCTATACATACTTAAATAATTTAGCTCTTTAACTGGATGAAAATGGAACTTAATAAATGATAGAAAATTTAGCATGGTCTCTTTGGATATATGATATTGGTTATTATATTTTAATGCTGTTTTGCCTGCGCTATGCATGGAAACAGGATAGCCATCTGGTTGTTATTTTAGTGAGTGCTGTCGTTTTTGGCTATACAATAGAATATGGTGCAGTAACAGGAGTACCACAGCCATATCATTACAATTTTTTTATTGTTAAATTACCTGGCCCTGTACCATTAGGCGCTGTGATAGGCTGGGGAATTATTTTTTTTGCTTCGACTCAAGTTGCAAAGCATTCAAATATTCCCTGGATGATTCAACCTTTATATGCCGGATTATTAGCAGTAGCCATTGACATTGTTATTGATCCTATCGTCGTTTATGTAGGTTTTTGGACATGGACGGAAGCGGTTCAATGGTTTGGTATTCCATGGAGTAATTATATCGGTTGGGTTGGAATCATTGCCAGTTTGTCTTTTTTTCAACAGTTGGGGTATCGAAAGATACCACCAGGCAGTAAAGGTTTGATTGGAAATATTCTGGTTGCTTTTGTTGCTATGCTTCCTGCCTACCTATTTGTTTTTATATGGATAAAATCTTATGTTTGGCTGGTAAGTCAAAATTGGTTATCAGAAATGACAATAGTTGGAATATTTTTCACTTGTAGTGTAGTATTAATCCTACACTATATTCCACAAATGAAAAGAAATAATAAAGTGCAGTGGATTATTTTGGCAATACCTGCGTTTTTTTATTCATGGGCTATTGTCATGCTCTATCTTTCAGGGCTTCACAATAAATTTCCAGAGTTAGTTTTGGTTTTTCCTGCTTTTATTGTGCTTGGAATGTTAGGGTTTTGTTTGCCCTATATTAATACCCTTTTAACTGATAATAAAAGAAATATACTATGAAAAAATTTCGAACTCTTCCATCAATATTTTTTATGCTGAGTTTTTTTTCTGCCTCTGGTCTTGTTATCGCGGAAGATAAAACGACCTCCGATGTTGATGTGAGTGAGGAAGAAATGGCTTTGCTTGAACTCTTGGATGAACAGACTGAAATTGCCACTAAAACAAAAATAAATGCCGATTTTGTGCCAGGCATGGTGACTATTTTGTCAGGTAGTGAGCTGGAAAAAAAGGGTATTCATACTGTTTGGCAAGCTTTGGGCACTGTGCCTGGAATGGAAGTGAGTATTGATCAAACAGGTAGTAGAGTCGTTAAAGTCAGAGGAATTGGTGGTGCTTTTGCTTCGGGGAATCTGAAAATATTACTAAATCAGGTATCAATGAACTCAGCGTTAACAGCACAGGCTCAGCCTGTTATGAATATGCCCATTGAACAAATTGAAAGAATTGAAGTGATTCGAGGTCCAGGTTCTGCGGTGCATGGAGAACATGCTTATGCTGGTGTAGTGAATGTAATTAGTAAAAAAAATACAAAAAGTGTTTTTGCTGGTGTTGGGGGAAATAAAGACAGATTAGTGGGTGGAACTTATGTCTGGAATGAAGAGGATCAAAATTTTAATGCCAGTTTAAATATGGCTTTTTCTAAAACGGATGGAGAGAAAACAGATAATGCAAGTGATGCATTATTTTTGACTGGAGCGGCTATTAATATGAGTCAAGCCGGTGTTTCTAATGCGCCAGGGTCATCGGTTGAAGATCGAAAATACAAGTCAGTGCTCTTTAATTTTACTATGGCGGATTATAACTTAAAAGTACACTGGCTTGAGGATGATAGAAGTGATTTTTTTGGAGCAATAAATGTGCTACCAGATGAGGATGATGACGGAAACTATGAAAATAACTTTTCAACAATTGATTTAAGTAAAAAGTTTAGCTGGTCAGAAAATCTCTCAGCTGATTTGCAGTTAGGATGGTTAGAATATACAAATGTTTTTGATTTTACTCTTTTGCCTGAAGGGTTTGGCTTGTGGCATTATCCTAGTTTTCCTCTAACATTAAACGATGGTTATCTAGTCGATGGTTATTACAAAGAGGATAAATATTATGTGGGAACAGATGTATTTTGGGAGGTGAATGAACAACATAAACTTCTATTTTCTTTGGATTACTCTCAAACAGAGGTTAAAGAATCCTGGCAAAAAACAAATATAGATCCTAATGGAACAAAAACACTTGCAGATGATTTTCCAATAAATAACATGCAAAAATTTCATTTTGAAGATGGTTTAAACTGGCCCAGTGAAGGAAAAAAGCGCAAGTTAACCAGTGTCACTTTACAAGATGAATATCAGCCCATACAGCCATTATTGATCACTGCAGGTCTTCGGTATGATGACTATAGTGATGTTGGAGATAATGTTTCACCACGAATTGCTGCAGTTTATCAATTAGATGATAAGCATATATTCAAGGGACAATATGCAGAGGCTTTCAGACCACCTACATTTTATGAAGATGTCTGGAGTCCTAATTTAGAACCGCAAACAATCGATACCGTTGATCTGGGGTACATTTATAAAGGTATTGATAATATACTCAGGCTTACTATATTTTACTCTGAATTGAATGATGTCATTATAGCCACAGCCCCTTTGGGCTTTAAGAATTCAGAGGGTGCGACAGTTAAAGGAGCTGAATTTGAGCTCTCCCATGATTTTAATTCAGAATTTTCTACGAACTACAATCTTTCCTATGCAGAAAGTAAAGATGATCTGACAGGAGAAGCAATTCCCAGAACAACTAATTGGCTTTCTAATATTGATTTTAGGTACAAGCCCAGTCGTCGATATGATTTTTCATTAAGATATCATTATGTCGGAAAACAATACAGAGAAGTTAATGACACCAGAGAAAAGCTAGATGATTATGGTGTCATTGATGTTACTGCTAACTTCATAGATTTATTCGGAAAAAATACAAGCATTCAATTGGGTGTGGATAACCTTTTTGATGAAAATATCCATTACCCATCCCCCATGGTAACGGATATTTTGGGTAGCAGCTTTCCTTCTTATGAGGATGATTATCCTAGAGAAGAACGCCGCTGGTGGTTACGTTTAAAATATCAGTTTAATTAAGTTGATAGCTGCCTTCAATACCTCGACAAAAACCATTGAGTTCAACATAGGCTCGTCCATTCACATCGCCACTAACGGTATTGGTTCCTTCCCAATATTCAGGACCAGCCCAAAAATGATGCTTTACGCGTAATTCCTGATCTTTGACCTGAGGCATAATGGTTAACTTCATTTCATCGACTGTTACTTCCCAGCCTGAAGGGTAAGTACAGCCAGTGTGAGGACTTTTCCATTTACCCAAAGTTTTGACACTAAATTCATGACGAGATAGTAAGCGAGTATTTCCCTGTGCATCGGTAATAGATCCTGATTTTTCTACTTCGGCAGTTTTACCCAAAATATCGTATAGCATTATTTGACGATTATCGTCTAATTCAATGGCAAACCATTGCCAACCTTGTACGATTGCCTGGTATAAATCTCCATACTGTCTATCAAACCAGGTTGTGCCACTGACTTCAAATATTTCATCATCAATTTTGATTGTACCGCTGGTTTTCATATGAACACGAGAGTAGTAGTATGTAAATCCTCCAAATACATAAGGGTGGGCATCACCGCCATAATGTAATGCTGGTTTTTTTACTTCTTCCATTTTTAAATCTACGACATAGTTATCGACTTCAAAATGTATCTTGTCTTTACCACCACCACCAATGGCAGAAACTTGATTATTATCCCCAGCGTTTAAATTAAATTTTTTGTCTAATTTTTTTGGGAGATAAAATTCAATGAACTCATTAAAGTGAAAGCTATTGTCTTGTACATCGGTTACGGCTGTTTGTATTAGTTGATCTCGCATAATAAAGAAGCTATCAAAAGTAAAAAAAACTGTTTCAAAACCAAATTCTCTACCTTGTTCTGTTTTTAGGTGTCCAGTCCAATACCACCACTGAACTTCTTGATTGGGTAAAAAAGCATCATCTGCGGGAAGTTCAATAGGCCCAATCAGAGAATTTTTTGGGGCAATGTAAGATTGCCATATTACCAGTATCAATAATGTAGTAGAAATAAATGCTAATAAAGTGGCTTGTTTTGATTTCTTTGAGTGGACTGTTAAGTCTTCTGTAGATTTAATTCCTAGTAGTAAATTGAGATTAGGCCATAAGAAAAAAATTAATATTAAAGTTGAAATAACGGGGATGATTATTGTAAGTTCTGGATGAGTATTATGAAGATTTGAAAAGAATAAAATTAAAAGTGAAACCAGAATTAAATAAGTTGGTATCAATAAGGTCCAATAGTTAATTGCTGCGTCTCTTTTAAGTAGAGGGATATTTTTTAAAACCAGCAGACCGACTAGTGTAAAGAAGACTCCGACGACTAATTGTTGTGGTAAAAAATGGTGCTGAGCAAATGCCCACATATAAACAAGCATGATTGGAACAAATATACAGAATGTAAATACAATAGGTAAAAATGCACGTATTAATTGCCAGGTAATTGAATGGTTCTGTGGTTTAATATGTGTTTTTGCTAGATTGCTTCCCCAAATAAATGAGGCAACAATCAAAAACCATCCCATATAATTAAACCATGGAATACCAAACCAGCCAACAGGATTTTCCCAGACCCAAAAACCTAGTGAAACAAAAGCTGGATCTGTAATAAGATCTAGTCCAACTGCAATTAGACCGCCTATAAAAGGTGCTAGCCAGTAGGGTGCTTTTAGCATTTTTAACGTATTAAATAGGGCGAAGAAAATACTAGCCCAGCTTAATACAATTCCCAATGGTACTTGGCCAGGTAAAAATATTAATGCTTGAGTGTAATGATATAATGGAGGGTGTTGTGTTGTTTGTGATGCTTCAATTGCATAACCCATTAAAACTCCTGAGATCATTAACCAGGCTAATTGCCTGTCATTTCTCCAGGCATAAATAAGTAATGTAATGGCTATTAAATAGTTGCCTGTTTGAATGGCAATAAAATCCGTGGTTAAATGAAACACTTAGTTACTCCATATAGTAGTTATGCGATATGTCAAAAAGTTTGCCAATTTTATTAGGATGCAAATTTTGTTTATATTTGATTGTAGTCAAATTATATTATTGTATCTATTATATTTGGAATAATTGGGTTAATAGTACTAAGTTATGTATCAAATAATGAACAGAGACAATGAAATTGAACGGAAGATATTAGTAATACTTTTATTTTTATGGGATTAATCATATTTTTTGGGACATACTTAGATACAATATTGGAAAATAAGCATAGGTTTATATTTAAAAATAAATAAAGTAATAGTGAGTTGTTTTACTTAATCACTTACATTCAAAAAATTGAATAAAATGAGCATTTTTTGCACGATACATTATTTTCTTGAATTAGTCTAATGTCAGAAAAATTCTTACTTTTACCATTCTAAAAATATCTACTATTTTGTTTAGAAAATCTAAAAATATAAGATGTTGTGTTCTATTAATAATTTATTAATTTTAAGGTAGCCTCTCAGGAATTATTTACATTTATGCTTATGAAAATAGTGCAACAATAATATATATTTATTACTTAAAAATTATGCTCGGTGAGTAATAACTTGTTTTTGCTCAAACTGAACTTTTTTTAGTTAATGAATTCTTAGCAAAAATTTTGATTTTAAATGAATTGAATATGATAAAATATTATTAGCCAATGACATAAATCATTATTATTACTTTATCTAAGAGAATACTCCCCAATGGATGCACAATTTCCCTCCAGTCGTGAAGATAGTAATACCCTTCAAGCCAATAAAAATATTACAAACTTAGTTTATTTACTTCAGGCCGTTGCTCTTTTCACCGCATTTCCATTTTTCATTGCTGTTATTATTAATTACGTAAAAAAAGATGATGTCAGAGGTTCCTTAGCAGAATCTCATTTTCGTTGGCAAATAAGAACCTTTTGGTTCAGTTTGTTGTGGGGAATTTTAGGGGGCATACTTGCTTATGTACTTGTTGGTTTTGGCATATTATTTATTAATTTCATCTGGGTGATCTACCGTATAGTCAAAGGCTGGTTACGTTTGAATGATGATAAAAAAATGTATGCAGACTAACAGGCTTTCTAAAATGAGAAGTTCTTAGGTTGCCAATTCGTTGTGTGTAACATAAAATTTCAAAAAATTGGTCTTTTGAAAATAATCTTCAGGAGTGATAGTCGTTAGCTCTCGAATCAAACCCCTAAGCTTACAACTTGCCAACCAGATCGCCGCTGGTGAAGTGGTTGAACGACCCGCTTCTGTGGTCAAAGAGTTGTTGGAAAATGCAATTGATGCCCAAAGCCATCACATTCATATTGAAATTGAGCGTGGTGGTAGTTCTCTAATCCGTATAACTGATGATGGCGTTGGAATTGATAAAGATGATCTGGCTTTGGCCGTGACACGCCATGCAACCAGTAAATTGCAGACGCTGAGTGAATTAGAAAAAATTATCAGCCTTGGTTTTCGTGGTGAAGCTTTGGCCAGTGTCAGTGCTGTGTCAAAACTATCGATTAAAACCAAACAAGCAAAGCATGAACAAGCCTGGATGATTAATACTGGCACTGATAGCGACTTTACTAATTATAAAGCTGAGCCTGAACCTGTTGCTCATTCTGAAGGTACGACTATTGATGTTCGGGATTTATTTTTTAATACACCCGCAAGGCGCAAATTCATGCGCACGGTTAAAACTGAATTTAAGCATATCGATGATATTGTTAAACGCATTGCTTTGAGTCAGTTTGATGTTGCTTTCAAGTTGACACACAATAAAAAATTATTAAGAAACCTACCCAAAGCCGTTACAGAAAAAGCAATTATTCAGCGCATTAGTAAACTTTTTTCACCAGAATTTTTATCTCATGCCAATAAAGTAGATTTCAGTTCTGATCATTTTAGTAATATTGGTACATTGCGTTTATGGGGATGGGTCAGTTCACCTCAATGGACTAGAAAACAGTCTGATTGGCAATATTTTTATGTCAATGGGCGTTATATAAAAGATAAATTAGTTAATCATGCTTTAAGACAGGCTTATCAGGAATTATTACCCGAGGACGCATTCTCGGCTTATCTTCTCTATTTGGAAATTGATCCCAAACAGGTTGATGTCAATGTCCATCCAACAAAACATGAAGTACGTTTTAGAGAATCTCGACTGATTCACGACTTTATTTTTAGTGCTCTTAAACAAGCTCTTTATTCTGAAAGTAATGTATCGGTTTCTAATCAGAATAGCTCAGAAATGGGACTTCCTGAGAGCAATAATACTCATTTTCTTGAAAGTGAATTTGCTCATCAAAATAGTTTTGATAATTCTTTGGCTTATAAAAAGAGCTATCAGCCAGATAAAGGCTATCAGCCAAAAATTCATTCTTCTTTAAATGAAAACCGAGTAGCTGAGCACATAAATGGATTGAAACAACTTTATAATGTTGAAAGTAAGGTGTCTGATGTTGAAGAGCCTCAATCTGAGCAACTGGATAATAATCAATCTTTGACAAAAAATATTGAGTTATCGTTCTTTGGAAGTTCACTTGGTTGCCTGGTTCCTAACTTTCTAATGAGTCAGACTCTTTTGAAATCAGGAGAGCATCAAATATGTGTTGTCCACATTTTGAGAGCACAGCAATTCTTATTGACGAAATTGTTTCAGCCAGGCCAATGTGCGCCATTATTAATTCCTGAAACGATTAATCTGATGAGTTCAGAGATTGTTTTATTGTTCAATCATCAGGAACGACTACATCAATGGGGACTTGAGTTGAGTCAATTGGGAGATGAGACCCTGATGATCCGAAGTTTGCCTGTTTTATGTGGAATCCCGGGTTGCTCAATTAATATTAAATTATTAATAAAAGGTATTTTACTCAATATAAAACAAGGAAATTGTCTTGAAGACTCTGAGCTTGAAAACATCATTATAACTTCAGTGGAATCTGCCATCCTCAGTGATTCGGAGCAGACATTACTTTTGAAAATGCTTTCAGACTGGGTGATACAGTCAGGTATACAACAGGCTGCTATAGGGAAAAAATCGGTTTGGAAAATTTTGGACGAATCAAAATTAAATGATTTATTTTAGACAGCTATCAACTTTATAAAAACAGTCAAAAAAGTATAAAAATGACAAAACAACCTTCAGCTGTATTTATTATGGGGCCAACCGCCTCTGGAAAAACTGACCTGGCTATTGACTTGGTCAAGCAGTATCCCTTTGAAATCATTAGTGTTGATTCTGCTCTTATCTATAAAGATATGAATATTGGTACAGCGAAGCCAACAAATGAAGAATTGGCCGTTGCTCCTCATCGTTTGATTGATTTTTTAGATCCGGCTCAAACTTATTCTACTGCCAGTTTTAGAGAGGATGCATTGAGTGAAATGGAAGAGATTCACTCCAGAAATAAAATACCCCTCTTAGTGGGTGGTACCATGCTTTATCATCGAAGTTTATTGTATGGACTCTCAGACTTACCTCAGGCAGATGAAGCCATCCGCAGTAAGCTGGATGCTGAAGCAAAACTTCAAGGTGCTGACTTTATGCATCAGAAGTTGATGGCGATTGATCCAACTGCTGCTAAGAGAATTCATCCCAATGATCCACAACGGGTACAAAGAGCATTGGAAGTATATGAAATTTCTGGGAAATCAATGACTGAATTACAACAGGAAAGCCTTGCTCAAGCACTACCCTGGGACACATATAAAATCATTGTGGCACCTAAATCACGAGACCTATTAAGAGAGCGTATTGCCACGCGTTTTCACATCATGATTGAGCAGGGCTTTATTGAAGAAGTTGAAAAGCTCTTTGCACGTGGTGATCTTGATTTATCATTACCTTCCATAAGGGCTGTGGGTTATCGCCAAGTCTGGGAATATCTGGAAGGAAAAATGAATAAGGAGCAAATGATAGAACGAGGTATTACAATTACTCGACAGTTTGCCAAACGCCAAATGACCTGGCTCAGACGAGAAGAAGATGCTTTATGGATTGCCACAGAAGATAATAATATTTTTGAGCAGGCGGTTGATCATTTAAGGCCTTTATTTGAAAAAGAATCGCTGTAGGTGCAAAAAGTCACTTACTTAAAATATAAGTGTATGCTAAACTACTTATCCTTTAATCGTTGCTCGATTACAAAAAAAACGTAAGGGAATACCCTAGGTCTAGTCACACTATATAGCTATGTTTATTTTTTTAGAATAACTATAGAATAATCATTCTATCAATGGGTGATAGCTAATTTACTCAGCTTTGCTGTTGTTTGGAGATATAAATTGACATTTTTGTCAAAATATCTGCTTTCAGAGCTTCTATTTTAGAGAGACAATAGGTGATTTTATAGGAGGTATGCTTGCTTCTGTCATTAATGGTAATTTGCTTATATACATAGATATTAGATTGCTATAAAATGATTCCCCTTTTGCACGAGGGTGGGGCTGGCATTAAAGGAAATAATACTAATAAATGATAACTAGGAGAAGTAAAAATGAGTAAAGGGCAAGCACTACAAGACCCTTATTTGAACGTTTTGAGAAAAGAGCGGGTTCCCGTTTCGATTTATCTCGTTAATGGTATCAAACTTCAGGGCCAGGTCGAATCTTTTGACCAATTTGTAATTTTATTAAAAAATGCAGTAAGCCAAATGGTCTATAAGCATGCAATCTCAACTATCGTCCCATCAAGAAATATTAAATTGGCGACTGAAGAGACAACAACGTCTGGTAATAACTCATAAGTATCCTTAGTTCAGCATTACTCTTTGGTAAAAGAGTATGCGACAAAGAGTTTGTAATTAGAAATACACAGCTAAGAGATAGTAGATTGAATCACATTGATGAGTATCATCAAGCCAGAACCTCCTCTAACAGCAGACTGTGTAGTAACACTTTTTTTAGTCTTTTTTTTCTTACTGAGAAAAGAGTTTGCTGTGCCTGTATTAAAAGGGTGACTATCATTGTTTGATCGCCCCGTAGGAACTGGAGAGCGTGCTTTACTAGTTCATATTGAGCTCCCTGTTTCAGCCCATCAATCGTCAAGTTCAAGCAGTGACGGCCTATTGCAAAAAGCAGCCAGCCTGCGAGATGAAGCTCAGAGTGAGTTCTATGATCTAGTCCTTTCTGCTGGAGCTGAACCGTTGTCCTTTATAAAAGGAAAACGTGTTAAACCTGAACCTAAATATTTTATTGGTACAGGCAAAGCTCAGGAAGTTAAGGATGCCGTTAAATTTTATGAGGCTGATCTGGTTTTAGTCAACCATCAACTCACCCCTGCCCAGGAAAGAAACCTTGAAATCATGTTACAGTGCCGAGTTCTTGATAGAACAGGACTGATTTTGGATATCTTTGCTCAAAGAGCTCGTTCCCATGAAGGTAAGTTACAAGTAGAGCTGGCTCAATTAAGCCATATGACTACTCGTTTAGTTCGAGGCTGGACCCATTTGGAAAGACAAAAAGGGGGTATTGGCTTACGTGGACCGGGTGAAACTCAGTTGGAAACAGACCGTCGTTTATTAGGAATGCGTATTAAGCAATTAAATAAACGCCTGGAGAAAGTCCGCAAACAGCGAGAACAGAGCCGCCGATCACGTCAACGAGCAGAATTACCTACTGTTTCATTAGTTGGTTATACCAATGCAGGAAAATCAACACTTTTTAATCAATTAACAAAATCAAGTGTTTACGCTGCTGATCAGTTGTTTGCGACACTTGATCCAACTTTACGCCGAGTTGAGTTACCCAAAAATTTATCAATGGTTTTGGCTGATACGGTTGGTTTTATCAGTGATCTCCCCCATGATCTAGTTGAAGCATTCCATGCGACCTTGTTAGAAACACGTGAAGCGGATTTATTGCTACATGTCATTGATGCCCATGCAGAGAATCGTGATAAGCATATTGCTGAAGTCAACTCTGTATTGCAACAGATTGGGGCAGAAGAAACACCACAATTACTGGTGTATAACAAAGCCGATTTGTTGAAAGATCAAAAGCCTCGAATTGAATATGATTCTTCTGGAAATATCTTACGGGTTTGGTTATCAGCAGCTAATAATGATGGGCTAGATTTACTTTTGGAAAGTATTTCTGAATTTTTTGGTAAGAACAGAGTCCAAAAGAAATTGAATGTTCCAGCTCGGGCAGGTCAGTGGCGTGCTATTTTGTATGAACAAGTGGATATTCTTGAAGAAGAATACAATGAAAAGGGAGATTGGCTTGTTTCTATTGAAACGACATCGAGAGACTTTGATAATTTATTGAAGAAAGCAGGGTTTAGTGATTTGCTGATTGAAGAAAAAACGGTAGACACTGCGGAATGAGTCCGATAAAATTTTAAATCTTTGTTTTAAAGTACAGACATGAAATGAGCACGTTTTACATTTTTTTGTCTAGATGACAAGAAATTTTAATTAACTCTCTTTAATTTAAGAGAATAATGAATGAATTTGGAGTATTAAATGGCCTGGAATGAACCTGGCGGTCCTAAAAACAATGACCCTTGGGGCAATAAAAATAACAACGATCAAGGTCCTCCGGATCTGGACGAAGTTATAAAAAACCTCAATGACAAGATTGGTAAACTCTTTGGTGGTAAAAAAGGCGGCTCTGGAAACAGTGGTTCAGGTGACAATCGCTTTGGTAACAATCCACCTCCAACTTACCTCTTTGTCATTGTTGCTGTTATTGCTATTGGTGTCTGGGCCTTATCTGGTATTTATACTGTTGATCAAGGTAAAAAAGCAGTTGTACTTCAGTTTGGTGAAGCTTATAAAACGGTTGAGGCTGGTATTCAATGGTACGCACCAGGTATTCAACAATATCAGCTCGTTGATGTCAGTGCATCACGAAGCCTGAACATCGGAGGTAGTCAACATGAAGCCCATATGCTGACTGAAGATGAAAATATTGTAGAAATTAAAGTGGCAGTGCAATATAAAGTGAGTGATGCTGAACACTTCCTTTTTAATGTTCGTGAGCCTGGACTGGTTTTAAGACAGGTATCTGAGAGTGCCGTGCGTGAGATTGTTGGTAAAAACAAAATGGACTTTATTTTGACCGAAGGACGTAGTGCTATTGCTTCTAAGATCGGAGTTCTGGCTCA
>JAPHSW010000272.1 GCA_026196615.1 Gammaproteobacteria bacterium
AACCAGAACCAGAACCAGAACCAGAACCAGAACCAGCGTCAAAGTCTCTGATTGAAGAGTTTCCTGAACTGAAGGCAAATTATGCTAAAGTACTGGAAGAAGCAGGCTTTAAAACCAAGGCATCAATAGACAAAGCCAGTGATAAAGACATTTTAGCTCTTAAAGGAATTGGTCAGGCGACACTGAAAATTCTACGTGCATAGTGTCTTGAAATTCTATCCAAAAAAAAGCCACTAAGGTTAAACTTTGTGGCTTTTTATGCATAGTTGATATGTGTCTATTTACTTTTGAATTAATTTTGACCATTTTTCTGGCCCCGTTTTGTGTACGGATTCGCCATGTACGTCGACACCTACAGTCACAGGCATGTCTTTTACTTCAAATTCATAAATTGCTTCCATACCTAATTCTTCATAGGCAATGACGGTTGATTTTTCAATGGCTTTAGAAATTAAATAAGCTGCTCCACCCACTGCAGTAAGATACACGGCTTTATGCTTTTTAATCGATTCTATGGCAATTGGGCCACGCTCAGCTTTTCCAACCATACCGATAAGTCCCGTTTCTGCCAGCATGGTTTCAGTATACTTATCCATTCGAGTTGAAGTTGTAGGTCCTGCAGGGCCTACTGATTCACCTTTGGTTGCATCAACAGGGCCAACATAATAAATAAATCGATTCTTGAAATTAACTCCATCTGGCAAGGCTTCTCCTTTTGCCAAAGTATCAACAATGCGTTTATGTGCCGCATCACGACCTGTTAATAGCTTACCGTTAAGTAAAAGTTGCTCGCCTGGTTTCCAGCTTTGGATATCATCTTGAGTGATGGTATTCAAATCAACATGGCGTGCTTTGGGTGATGCAGACCAGGTCACTTCAGGCCAATCTTCCAGTTTTGGGGGAGTTAAAACAGCAGGTCCTGAACCATCCAGAGTGAAATGTGTGTGACGAGTTGCGGCACAATTAGGAATAATGGCCACAGGTAATGAGGCGGCATGAGTTGGATAATCCAAAACTTTGACATCCACGACGGTGGTCAGGCCGCCCAAACCTTGTGCACCAACACCCAGAGCATTAATTTTTTCATACAGTTCAAGACGGAGTTCTTCGGGACGAGTTAAGGTCTGACCTTGTTGCGATTTTTGCATTAGCGCTTGAATGTTGACAGGTGCAAGTAAGGACTCTTTGGCTAATAACATGGCTTTTTCAGGTGTGCCACCGATACCCACACCCATAATACCTGGAGGACACCAACCTGCTCCCATATCTGAGACTGATTTAAGGATCCATGCCACCAGATCATCACTAGGGTTTAAACAGGCAAATTTTGCCTTGTTTTCAGAGCCGCCCCCTTTAGCTGCCAATTTAACCTTAAGTGTATCTCCTGGAACCAATCGGGTATGTACAATGGCGGGAGTATTATCCTTGGTATTTGTTCTGGTGCCAGCAGGGTCGGCGAGTACCGAAGCTCGTAGAACATTATCAGGATGAGTATAAGCACGGCGTACACCTTCATTTATCATCTCATCAAGACTCATGTTGCAGTCCCATTGGACATCCATACCAATGTCTAGAAAAACGACAGCAATACCCGTATCTTGACAAATGGGGCGATGCCCTTCAGCACAAAGACGTGAGTTGAATAATATTTGTGCAATAGCATCCTTAGCGGGGGCTGATTGTTCCATTTCATAAGCATCACCAAGTGCTTGAATATAATCTTTGGGATGATAGTAAGAAATAAATTGCAGGGCATCAGCAATACTTTGAATCAGATCGTCTTGTTTAATTACTGTCATAGGTCTTCACTTTTATTTAGTTTTATCTAAAATATAATAGCATATTCCTGATTTTTAATAATTAGAGTGATAAACCTAGAAAATTAAACACAAACCGCTATAGTTAATATCAGTAAAAAAATAATATTAAGGATTTCTGTGTCAGAAGAATACCTGCAAACTATTCAAGCTTATGTGAACAAAATGCCCAGTTTGTCCACAACAGTAACGAAAGTACTAGAGGTCTGCAACCAACCCAATGTCTCTCCAAATGATTTGAATAAAATCATCTCATTAGACCCAGTCTTGACAGGGAATGTACTAAAACTGATTAACTCAGCTTATTATTCTCTACCTAATCATATTACGTCACTCACACGTGCGATTATTATTTTAGGTATTAATACCGTAAAAAATCTGGCCTTGAGTACAGCAGTTTTAGGGCATATGAAAGAAAGTGCTCAATCAAGTTTCTCTATGGATGACTTTTGGAAACATTCAATTTGTGTCGGTGTTACGGCTAAAGCCATTGCTTCAGAACATAAAATACCTGTTAATCAAAGAGAAGAATTTTTCCTTGCAGGCTTACTGCACGATCTGGGTAAAATTCCAATGGCTCACTGCTTTCCTGAAGAATATTCACAATGTCTTGCCACAGCAAAAGAACAACAGATTGCCCTTCATGATGCTGAAATGACATTGTTTGGATTTAATCACCAGCATTGTGGTGATATCATCGCTAGCAAGTGGAAATTAAATGATAATATTATCAGTGCAATGAAGCATCATCATGAGCCAGAAAAATCAGACGAAGATCACAGACTTTTAATTTCCAGTGTGGCAATTGCTGATCTTTATGCTAATATTTTTGAAATGGGGTCTGCAGGCAACCATTTTATTGCTGAGGAATATGTTGAGGCGCTTTTTGCACAGAACAAATTATCCTGGCAATCATTGACACAATTGCATGAGAGTATTCAAGAATCAATAGAAAAAGCATCAATTTTTCTTCAGGTCAGTTAAGATTTCAGAAATGATACCAGTTTGTTCTGGGCCATTGTTTTAAAGCAGCTCAAGGCTATACATAATTTAAAAAAAAGCTCAAGGCTGTACTTATATTAAACAGCTGTTAAACTGATGCTATGGGCGCCTGACAGGGGATCATGGCGTAACTTAATTTTAATAAAAAGCAGCTAAAGGTTGCTAGGTCTACAATGTGAAAATGTTAATCAAGTTTTGGGGTGTCAGAGGCTCAATCCCCTGTCCCGGAACCAATACAGTAAGATATGGAGGTAATACTCCTTGCATCGAAATCAGCTTTCCTGAAATTAATAGGTTGATCATTATTGATGCAGGTTCAGGTCTTAGAGAGTTAGGCAATGATTTGATGACTCGTCAGCAACCAGTTGAAGCCCATTTATTTTTAACCCATACTCATTGGGATCACATTATGGGCTTTCCTTTCTTTGTGCCCGCTTACATTCCAGGAACACACATACGTGTGTATGGTCCAGTGACTTATGAGGAAGATACCCTTGAAAAAGTAGTTGGTGGACAGATGACTTATCGTTATTTTCCCATCAGAGAAGCTGAATTAGCGGCAAATATCCAATATTTTAGCTTGAAAGAAGAAGTTCTTGATCTGGGTGATGGAATCATTATTAAAACAAAATACCTTAATCATCCAGTGCTTTGTCTAGGCTACCGGATTGAATATCAGGGCAAGGTCTTTTGTACGGCATATGATACTGAAATTTTTCGTAATGTGTTTATCACCGATCCAGATGACCCTGACTACGATGAAGACATGGCTAAAGAAGGTGACTTGGTTGCAAGCGAACAAAATGCTATGATTGAGCAGTTCTATGAAGGTGCTGACTTGCTGATACACGACAGTCAATACACTCAGGAAGAATATGAACAAAAGTATATTGGCTGGGGACATGGTTATGTCGAATATGTCTGTCAAGCTGCTCAACGTAAACAGGTAAAACAATTGGCATTATTTCACCATGATCCACTTCGTACAGACGATCAATTGGATGAGCTAACCAAAAAATTCTGCAATAAAGAGAATTGTGGAGAGATGGAGTCATTTTTTGCCAAAGAAGGTATGGTTATTGAACTATGATTAAAGCTTATTCAGAAGACTTATTTGATGAACTCAAATTGCTCGCCAAATTCCCCGAAGAATCACATATGGAAGGTTTAAAGATTCATCATGATGCCGATCCGGCAATAATACAATCTGCAAAATCTCTTTTCAAAAAAGGGATCATCACTCAGACAGATGGTGGTTATTTGACTGATAGTGGTCGCGAAATGGCTGAGCACCTGCATACCGTCCTTGATACGATAGCAAAGTCCTAAATTATATGCCTAAGTTAAATTACTTGTTTGACTTAGGGCTTATCACTTCACTCCATTGTTTTACCATTCAATTCCTTCTTGTGCTTTAATTCCTTGATTAAAGGCGTGCTTTATTGGACGAACCTCGCTCACTGTATCGGCCAGATCAATCAATTCTTCAGGAGCACCACGACCAGTGATGATAACATTTTGGTGCTTGGGACGATTTTTTAATGCTGAAATAACCTCATCTATATCCAGGTATTTATATTTAAACATATAGGTCATTTCATCGAAAACAATCAGCTTACAATCGGGATCATTCAATAAAGGCAGAGCTTGCTTCCAGACATCTTCTGCAGCTTGCTTATCTTTTTCAAAGTCCTGAGTATTCCAGGTAAATCCTGTGTCCATTGTATAAGTGACTAGATTATTTACTCCAGAGGTGTCTTTATTCTTAAAGAAAGCCGTCTCTCCACAATCCCATTGACCTTTGATAAATTGTACAAGAGCACATTGGTGTCCGTGTCCCAGACTTCTGAGCAGTGTGCCCAAAGCAGAGGTTGTTTTTCCTTTACCATTTCCAGTGATGACAATGAAAACGCCTTGTTCAATTGTGGCCTGTTCAATTTTTTCATCCACTACTTTTTTGTGGCGCTTCATGCGTTCATTGTGTCGTTGTGCTTTTTCAGTGCTCATATTATCTCGCTTTGATGAATTGATAATGGTTATAGTATTTCAAGTGATGGCTAAAGTTAAGAGTCTTTAGGTAAAATAGACCAATATCTCAATTAATGTATTTTTAGGTGATTATGACTGATTGAAGTATAATCACATTTTGGCTTAGATAAATCAGGTGAGCTTATGAGTAAAGCCTTAGTCGTTCTTTCTGGTGGACAAGATTCAACAACTTGCCTGTATTGGGCAATTAATGAATTTGGCAGGGAAAATGTCAGCAGTTTGAGTTTTGATTATGGACAGCGTCATAAAATTGAATTAGATGCAGCAAAAAAAGTTTCAGAAATTGCCGCAGTTGCTCATGAAATACTGCCCATTGATACCTTTTCAGCTTTAGGTGGCAATGCCCTGACTGACGATATTGAAGTTGAAGAAGAAACAGCTGAAACGAGTGATAGTGAAGAAGAAAGTATCTTACCCAATACGTTTGTACCAGGACGAAACCTGGTCTTTCTGACATTTGCTGCTGCTTATGCCTATCAGCGTTCAATTAAGCACCTGGTGACGGGAGTGGCTCAGACAGACTATAGTGGTTATCCAGATTGTCGAGAAAATACTTTAAGCTCATTGGAGCAGACACTTCGACTGGGTATGGAATATGATATTACCATTCATACGCCTTTAATGAATTTGAATAAGTCAGACACCGTTGCACTGTCAGAAAAGTTGGGAGCGATGGATGCAATGGCTTATACTCACACTTGTTACAACGGTGAACAACCACCTTGTGGACATTGCCAGGCCTGTCTTTTAAGAGCCAAGGGTTTTTCTGAAGCAAATAGAGCCGATCCTCTTATTGAGCGCTTTCAATTTTTTAAAGATTAAATAGATTAAGCTATGACCGATCAAATTTTTTATCTGGCCACCATGCCATTTGAGTCTGCATGCCAAATTAAGATATTGCCAGAAACACATCCCGCTGCACAATTACATGGCCATAGTTATACGGCATCAATCAGAGTCCCCATAAATGGAATACAAGCCGCTACTGAGGCAATGCAGGAACCCGTCAGCTTTCTCAAAGCTCATTT
Source organism: Gammaproteobacteria bacterium (assembly GCA_026196615.1). GTDB lineage: Bacteria > Pseudomonadota > Gammaproteobacteria > GRL18 > GRL18 > GRL18. The sequence continues at coordinate 5,897 of JAPHSW010000272.1, forward strand.
GCAAACAACAGTAGACCCTCTAAATTATACTTTTTTAAATCAACATTTAGATATACCCACCGATGAGAATTTAGCTCGTTGGATACATGAGAAAACTGATCTAAAAGGTATTGAGCGAGTTGCGATTCAAAGCACTCATGATAGTGGCGTTGATTTGGACAAAAATGGGCATGCACATATTTGGAGGCGTTTTCGTTTTGAAGCAGCTCATAAATTACCTAATGTGCCAGAAGGCCATCAATGTGGGCGAATGCATGGTCATGGCTTTGAAGTGATTCTACATGCCAATCAGGATCTTGACGGCTCTAATGTTCGCAATTGTGCAGATATGGGTGTTGATTTTGAACAAATTGATCGATTCTGGCAACCACTTCATCAGCAATTAGACTATACCTGCCTGAATGATATTGAAGGCCTGGAAAATCCTACCTCTGAAGTGTTAGCTCATTGGATTTGGGAACAATTAAAACCTGATTTTGAGCAATTATCCTGGGTGACGGTTTACGAAACACATACTTCAGGCTGTCACTATAATGGTGATCACTATCGTATTTGGAAAGAACAGCGTTTTGAAAGTGCCCTTAGATTGACTCATGTTGCACCTGGGGATAAACGTCGTCAGTTGCACGGACACAGTTATCTCATTCGTTTACATCTAACGGCTGCTTTGGATGAAGTTATGGGGTGGACTGTCGACTATGGTGATGTAAAATCACTTTTTAAACCTATTTATGAACAACTCGATCATAATCAGCTGGATTTGCTTGAAGGGATTGAAGAGGCTGATGTGACTAGCTTGCTTTATTGGATCAAAGATAAAATGGCAGACTCATTACCACAACTGGATCGAATTGATTTATTTGAAACACCAGGCTGCGGTGCTGTTTTATGTTGGGGTGAAGAAGGCCCTGCATTGCCAGATTAGAACTTTAGAAATAAAAACAAACTCTCTACTTATTTATCCATTATTAATGCAAAAATGACATACTCAGTTAAAGAACTTTTTTATACGCTACAGGGCGAAGGGGCACAAACGGGACGTGC
>JAPHSW010000102.1 GCA_026196615.1 Gammaproteobacteria bacterium
CACCTTCTTCTTATGATATTCTGGGTGATGTACTTGAAACTTTAAGATTTAAAGGCACTATCTTTATCCGATCACAAATGAATGCACCATGGGGTTTGTCATTGAATGAAGTTAAATATCCTCGCTTTCATATATCAATGTCAGGTGATTTTTTTATTAATCCTGAAGGAGGTAAAGAACCTATTGAGATTCAAGAGGCAGGGGTTGTCATGTTACCAACTGGAAAAGCTCACTGGATTGCTGATCGCCCTGGACGGAAATTGCTTGCCCTTTCTGAAGAAAAGTTGGCATGTCAATTTGGCAAGCCAATGTTTCATCAAGAGCCGACAAGCAATAGTTTAATGTGTGGATTAATACGCTTTGATGAACAAACCACACACCCCTTATTAAATGCGTTGCCTGATATAATTCATATTCCATCAATTAAATCATCATCTATCTGGAGTCTTATTGAACTCATCGACAAAGAGCTTATTGAATATCATTCACTCAGTAGTGTTGTAGTCGATCGTCTATCAGAAGTATTGTTTCTTAAATTTTTACATGAATTTATGAAACAACCAGATCAGACAATGGGATTTTTTAGTGCCTTACATGATCGACGTTTAAATGCAGCGATACAATTAATTCATCAGCGTATGAACGAGAATTGGACTATTGATAAATTGGCTTTACAGGTTGGGATGTCACGAGCAACTTTGGTGAGGCATTTTCGTGAAACTGTTGGTATGCCACCCATTGAATATCTGACTCAATGGCGTCTATTAAAAGCACATAATATGTTGAAGTATTCTACTGATTCACTTAATGATATTTCTGAACAGGTTGGATTTGCATCAAGAGAATCATTGACCAAGGCATTTAAAAGACAATATGGCTATACACCAATGTCACTTCGAAAAAAAATTTCTGATATCAATCTATAAATACTTTGTGTATTACAAACACATCTAAAACTTTATATTCCAAAATGGAATATTACTAAACTTTAATTCATTTGAATGTTATTTAGTCATACTTTATCATTCAGCGTCTTTATTGACTTATCATGTTATTTTCAGATTTTTCCCGATTTCTGATACTTCAAGAAAAACAATAAAATATTCCAAATTGAGAAGTTTAATTTATCTGTAATAAATATTTTTCGATATTTTTTACAATGTGGCTTCGTATAATTTTTTAGTTAACCTGTTATAAATCTGTAAAAAAAGAGTAAAAAAAATCTATGATCGCTTTAGCTGATGAAGAACAAACCACATCAAAAAGTAAAATTCCCTTGGTCAAACATGTGATTGCTTTGACTGTTTTCTCGCTTGTTGGCATATATTTAGCCACCATTGTGCCATCGGTTGAAGTGGCCTGGGTAACTTCAATTTTGTTATTAACCATCTATTTATTCGCCTTTGAAGTGGTTGGTGTTGATGTGGCTGCTGCCTCTGTGATGGTGCTTTTGGGGTTGACTAGTTTATTAGCACCCTGGATGGGGCTGGAAAAGGGGCTAGTTGATACCAGGAATTTATTTGATGGTTTTTCATCTAATGCAGTGATGTCCATAATTGCTGTGATGATTATTGGGGCAGGTTTGGATAAGACTGGTATTATGGGTAAAGTTGCTACTTTTATCTTAAAAATTGGTGGTACAACTGAAAGTCGTATTATTCCGATTATATCCAGTACCGTTGGTTTTATTTCGTCTTTTATGCAGAATGTTGGTGCAGCGGCTTTATTCCTACCAGTTGTCAGTCGAATTTCATCACGCTCTGGTATTCCTATGTCTCGTCTATTAATGCCTATGGGGTTTACTGCCATTTTAGGTGGTACTGTCACCATGGTGGGTTCCAGTCCGTTAATCTTGCTTAATGATTTGATTCTAACATCCAATACGGCTTTACCTGCTGATCAACAGATGGAAACATGGGGACTCTTTTCTGTTACGCCCATTGGTGTGGCACTGGTGGCGACAGGTATTATTTATTTTTTAGTGGCGGGGCGTTTTGTTTTACCAAATAGTCAAACTGAGGGTGCTGAAGCAACTGATGCGATGACTTATTTTCAAAAAATCTATGGAGTAGATTATTGTCTTAATGAAGTTGTTGTGACTGATTCCAGCCCATTGATTGGTAAAACACTTGATGATGTTGAAAGTGAGCAGCGTATCCGTGTCATAGCATGTAAAAGAAGTGGTGAAGAAAGTCGAGTTGGTGCTGGAACTTTAGCTCGTGATACCGGATTACAGGCTGGTATGGTCTTGGGAATCATTGCATCACCTGCTGAATTGTCTCGTTTTATTAATGACTTTGAGCTTAAATTACGCAGTAATTTACGCAGCTTTTCAGAGCAATTATCATCGGCTAAAGCGGGTATTGCAGAGGTTGTTATTCCACCTGGTTCGCACTTAATTGGTAAAAGTGCCCGTGATGTCTGGATGCGAAAAACCTATGGCCTTGCGATGATCGGTTTACATCGTGACGGGGAAACCATGCGTGAAGGTGATGATATTCGTAACCTTGCTTTGCAGGCGGGTGATACCTTAATTGTACATACGACCTGGGAAAGTTTTGCTCGTCTTGAAAATGATCGTAACTTTGTATTGGTTACAACTGAATATCCTCATGAAGAATTACGTCCAAATAAATTAGGCTTTGCTGGTTTGTTTTTTGGTATTGCACTCTTTTTAGTGCTATTTACTGACTTGCATTTATCAATTGCTTTGTTGACGGGTGCAATGGGAATGGTGTTATCAAAAGTTATCACTATTGAAGAAGCCTATGAAGCAGTAAGTTGGAAAACGGTTTTTCTATTAGCTTCGCTTATCCCTCTGGGACTGGCAGTGGAATCTTCTGGCACGGCGAAATGGATTGCCGATCAGGTACTGCTTGTTGTGGGTGATGCACCAATCTGGGTTATTCAAACCGCTATTGCTATTCTTGCTACTTTTTTCACTTTGGTGATGTCTAACGTTGGTGCTACGGTGTTATTAGTGCCTTTGGCTGTAAATATTGCTTTGGGAGCGGGTGCTAATCCAGCAGTTTTTGCATTGACTGTTGCTATTGCCACTTCAAACTCATTCCTTATTCCGACTCATCAGGTTAATGCTTTAATTATGGGACCAGGTGGATATCGTGTACCTGACTTCATGAAAGCGGGTGGTGTGATGACCATCTTATTTATTATTGTCATGATTTTCATGATGAATTTAGTTTTTTAATTCACATC
>JAPHSW010000163.1 GCA_026196615.1 Gammaproteobacteria bacterium
CTTATCGACAACGTCAATTACCATTAATAACGCCTATTACTTTATTACGACACCATTTACGTAAACACCCGACACACTATATTGATGAACAACATTATCTTGAACCTTGTCCTGAACAATTAGCCCTTAGATCATTTGTGTAAAGGGGCGATAAATGATGAAACAACCAATAGTTGGATGAGAATGCAACTATTGTTGTTAATTTATCTGGGCGTGAGGATAAAGATATACATGCTGTAATACAGTTAAGTGGCATGAAAATGTAGAGTGTGAATGATATTGATTAAATATTCTAAACTTTACTATAGGCGGGTATTTTTCGTTCAAAAACATTGATTGCAATAGCAGTTTTGTTTCCCAGTAAATTGCCTCCTATGGATTGAAAGTGTTCGCAATCTAAGTGAGGATAATTGCCTCCAACAAATACTGGAACTTTAAGCCGGTTTACTAAACTTGAGAGTTGTGTATCAAGATTGGTATTGGATGTTTCGTTTACTGACAGTACAATTGCTTTTGCGGCAGAACGACTGGCGATATAGTCTAGTTGATTTAAGGGTAAGTTGCTGCCAAAATAAAGCACTCGATAACCTCTTGATAAAGCACTTAAAGAAAAAAGCATCAATCCTATTTCATGAAATGTTCCAGGTGCGCAGGCACATATAATACGCGTGCCTTTGGCTTGAGAATAAGCATGATGAAATCGAGCACCTAACTTATTTTTTAACCAACTGCTATAAAAGTGTTCTTTAGCTATGCCACTTTCAGGGTAAGTTTTCCACTCATTACCTATCAATGTGAGTATGGGATCTATTAATTGTTCAGTGACCAGATCAATTGGATAGAGTGAAGACGCTTCATTATAAATAGCATCTATGCGTTCATTGTTAAAGTCACTGATAGCATCCAGAGTCCTTGTCTGGAATTGTTCCCAAACTGTGTTTAGTAATGGCTTTTCAATGTTAACGTCATCATCTTTGGTTGATGCTACTTGAGTTGTAGTAAATTCTTGAACTGATAAAAGATCTGTTATTTGTGGTAATGAATGACCATCTTTAAGTAGCTCAACAATTTTAAGTACACGCTTCACATCAGAGCGAGTATAAAGCCGATGTCCTTTGGGTGTTCGCTCGGGGGAAAGTAAGCCATAACGTCGTTCCCATGCACGTAAAGTTGATGTGCCAACATGTGTTTGCTCAGAAAGTGATCTGATGGGAAAGTATGTCTGGGGATTGGAGTGACTTGATTTAGACACAGTTTGAACGTATTCCTAGGTATAATATAAACTAATTTTTACAATTATATTGTATAAGTTTTTAATGTAAAGAAAAGAATCTATGTAGTCTAAAACAGACAAATTTACTAGTTGTTTATAGCTTTTTCGTTCTTAGTTCAATAATTGCAAGTCGCTATTTTCTGGGAGTTAAATCAATATATGGAGTAAGCCTTCAAATGAACTCATTATTTGTGATTTTATTTTGTAAAAAACATTATATTACTTTTAACTATATGTAATATAACAAAAAATTGATAATTGTGAATATTTCACATTTTTACAGTAAATACTTCACTGAGCCTTTTGAGCAGTTTTGATACTCTAAATTCATGGTCAAGAAACATAATGTGTCGTTATGAGGAAAACGTGATGAGTAATTTCAAAATTGAAGAATATGAAGTAGAAGAAATTAGTTTTACAGAAATGAGCCATATTATGGCAATTCAGGAAAAAAAACACATTCGACGTGAACAGAAGAGAAAAGAGGCTGAAAAAAAACAATCTGCAAATAAAGAAAAAACAGTGAGTGAAAAAATTGCTAAATCAGCTAAATCAGATACTGCGGACTGGATTTCTGCAAATCGACTTTCATAAGTGGTGTATACAAAGTATATTTATGTGACTCAATTTTAATTTTTTTGCACCCAAAATTGATACATTCCACCAAAAGCTTCTGGATTGTTGAGTTCAAAACGATGCCATAAAGGTAGCGATAATAAAGCATTGTTATAAGGAAATACTTCAAGAAATTTTTTTCTAATAATATTGTTGTTAAATTCAAAGCCGATGAAAGTGAGGTTAAGTTCATTTAAAAATTCATTAATTTGAAGTAATGTAAATCGATGTTCTACAGCCGGGAAAAGTAAATCACGACACTCACTCAAACTATAAAAATCATTATAATCTAGAATCTCTGTCATTTTTAAGTTTGAATTAGTTGCCATTTTGAAAAAATCATTTCTGCACTGACGAATATTATCCGGTGTAGGTTTGTATTTTTTTTCTAAAACATATTGTTGAGCTTCTATCAATGACTGTCGAGCTGTTTCACTGTAAAGACCAATTTTCATTAGTCCATTTATTCGTAATTTATCTGTTAAAATTTTTAATCCGGATAACGGATTGTTTAAGTGGTGTAGAACTCCAACACTTTCGATGATATCAAAATGACTGTTGAGTTGATGTAGTTCTAAAATATCTCCCTGCAGATATTTTATATTTTTTATATCCAGCTCCTTAGTTTTTCTTATAGCATAAGATAAACTGTTTAAGCTTAAGTCAATGGCCAAAACATGACAGTTTTGAAATCGTGATGCGGTATTAATTGCATTTTGTCCTGTCCCACATCCCGCAATAAGAACATCTGGAATATTGGACTGGGATTTTATGTCTTTCGGGATAGATATATTGGCAATTCGAAGCGCATTTTGAATGTTTCTTGGTTTATCAAAAATATCGGTTTTTACCCAGCGAGGGTAGGGGTTGCTTTCATATTGTTTACGAACAATTTTTGATGATACTTTATTTATTGATGTAATATTTGGAATTTGCTCATAGATACTCAGATCTGTTTCAATATTTTTTATTTGTTCAATAAATAGCTTATTTATATCAGGGGACCATTTATTATCTAGTAATTTTTTAGCCCAACAAAAATTGTTGAGTAGGCGATAGGCTCCTAAGGTGATAAGTCGGAAAGGTGAAGTTACTGAGTTGTGTGCTAAATCATCTTCTATTGTATTTATTAAGTGATTTAATTCTTTCTTTTCTTCTTCACTCTCATAATAAACATATTCGTTAATATAACAATGTATTGATAACATCGTGAAAAAAGGTAATGCACTTTCTGGGACTTGATTGTTTCTCACCTTTAAGAGCATAGACTTTCTTATTTGAGTGAAAAATTTTTCTATTGTTAAATCTGCTATGGGGCTTAATTCCATTGTTCGAATTAAAAGAGCAATGCTTGATAATTGAGTGGCAATTAAATTAATATGTTCATCAATAAGATTGGATTCAAATAATTTTAAAGCATTTGCAATGTCAGGATGGTGGTATAACATGCTGATCACTGCTCTTGAAATATCTTTTGGATGAACAGTGTCTTGATCATACATTTTTAGTAAGTAATCTGCGATAGTTTCATTATAGCTTGTAAAAGTAACTCCTTTAATGCAATCAGAAAAACTCACCCAAAAAAACTTATTCTGAGGTTCTAAAGTTAAAGCTGTAATATGACTTTCTATTGCCTCATCAAACAGAAAAAATTTTTGCAGAACAATACCAATATTATTGTAGAAATGTGCCTGCTCTGGAGACAGCTGGATGCTTTTATATAAATCTTGAAATGTTTCTTGTTGAAGTCCAAGTTCTGAAAAAACAAGACCACGATTATGATAAGCCTCAGAATAGTCTGGTTTAAGCTTTATAACTTGATCAAAAATCTTTATGGACTGTCGAAACTTATTTTGTTCTTTTAGAGCTATGCCTAAATAATTTAGAGTGGATATTGAATTGGGGCTTATTGTTAATAATTCATTACATGCAGACTCTAAATCATCGGCTTGTCCAGAGTGAAGCAAATGAAAAAGTATTTCTTTTGGATTTTCTGTAGGAATGCTCATTTTGTTAGTTGTATATTTCTAAAAGTTCTCTTTATTGAAATAAATTTTACAACAAAAAATATTTTTATATAGTGATTTATCTCAATCGATAAGATTTCAAGCTCAATAGGGTCATCAGTATGCTTTATTCTTGCCACCAGATTGTCATAAAAGGAATATAAGTGATTAATAATAACCAGACAAGCATAATGAGTAGAAAAGGAAAGGTTGCTTTAAATAGTTTTAAGATGGGTTGCTTAAAACGCTGACTGGCAATAAATAAATTAATACCAACTGGTGGTGTCATATAACCAATTTCAAGGTTGGCCAAAAAGATAATACCCAGATGTACAGGATCGATATTATAACGCACAGCCAGTGGCATGATGAGTGGTACGACAACAACAATAGCTGAAAATATATCCATCATTGCTCCAACAATTAATAAAAATAAATTCAGTAATAGTAAAAATTGTAATTGACTGTCAACATATTGTTCAACAAAATCAAGTAACTTCATAGGAAGTTGTGAATCGATTAATAAATTGGTCAGCCCCATTGCCATTCCTAATATAATAAGAATACTGCCAACGAGAGTTGTTGTATCGATAAGAATATGTGGAATGTCTCTGAATAGATTGATCTCTTTGCTAATGACGATTTCCACAAAAAGAACATAAGTTGCTGTCAGTGCTGCTACTTCGGTAATAGTAACAAATCCACCAAAGATTCCAGTGAAAATCAGTATGGGTAAGATGATATCCCAGATGCATTCTCTAACCGCTGACCTGACATTGTCCCATGAAAAATCTTGAGTAGGAATTTCAAATTTTGGGGCTGAGTAAACACTGAATATTGAAAGCATAACCAATAAGACTATCCCGGGTATTAAACCGGAAATAAAAAGTTCATCAATACTAACGCCTGAGACAATACCATAAAGTAAAATGGCCATACTGGGTGGAAAAAGAAGCCCAAGAGAGCCTGATGTTGTGAGTAGCCCTAAACAAAAATTATGGCGATAATGAGCATGTTCCAGCATTGGAAAGAGTAAAGCACCTAAAGCAATAATTGTCACACCAGAAGCACCTGTGAATGCGGTGAAGGCGGAGCAGGAAACAATTGTGACAATGGCTATTCCACCGGGCATCCATCCCAAAAGGGCATTGAATAACTTAATCAAGCGTTGGGTGCCACCACCAGCAGCTAGAGTGATACCTGCTAACGTAAACAAAGGAATTGCAATCAAATTGGGTTGAGATGCTAGACGATAAATTTCAATAATCAGGACACTGGGGTGCAGATCTGCTGAGTGGCTGGCAACCAAACCTCCTGCACCCATTACGGCAAAAAGCGGTGTACCAAGAATGGCTAATAAAACTAATACAATAATAATAACAATCATAATTTCATATTAAGAGGCATTTGAACAAGAACAGTGAGGCGATTGTTTTTTTTCTTTTTCTAATAAAACTTTATCGTGCTCAAATCCAGTAATGGTTAGCAAAAGTAAGTGTAGAGATAAAATAGAAAAACCAAAGGGAAGTATTAACGCTAGATAGACAGACCATTTTTCATTGGATGGGGCGTATTCCCACTCATCTAACCAAAAACCAATGGAATACCAGGCAAAGATCCCACTAATGATTGCACAAAGCACTAAGAGTGGACGAATGAGTTTTTCTTGTTGCTCTGTGTTTAAAAGGGGGACTAAAATATCAATTTTGATGTGTCTGTTTTGTTCAGAAACTAATGCTGCCCCCATAAAAATAATAAAGAGGATTAAATGACGTGAGATGACATCAACATGAGTAAAACCCATATCAAAAAAATTTCGGGCAATGATTTGTACTATTGCCAGGAGTAATAATAAAAAAAGACTGCTGATAGCAACCACTTTTTCAAAAATGATCAAACCATGTTTTACTTTAAATATTACTTTTAGCCATGATGGCATTGTTTGATCAAGCATTCTTTAACTCTATGTTATTTTCAATTTTTACTAGCACGAAACTCTTCTAAGAGTGTTGTTGTTCGTGTAAACATTTTTTTGGAAATATAGTCAGATTCAATGAGCTGAGCAGCTGCTTCATCACGTATTGTCATCATTTCCTGCTTTTCCTGATCATTCCAGTCCCATAGAAACTGGATACCGCTCTCCTTGAGTAAAGAAATGCTTTGTTCATTATCACGCCGAGTGATTTGATTAATCGTATCACCCGTTTCTTTTCCTGTTGTTTTGAGTAATTGTTGCAGATCTTCTGGCAATTTTTTGAAGAAGCGATTACTGACAACCAGACTGCCAATGGCATTAGTCATAGATATATTAGTTGCATAAGACAATTTGGTATGCCACTGCATGGTCAGGGCTCCAAAAGCTGAATTATAAACGGTATCAATGCTACCATGCTTGGCTGTTAACTGACTGTATACATCAATTATAGATAAGGGCACAGGTGAGATACCACTGGCATCAGCAAAGGCCTCTCCTACAGGGTCACCCTGCCATAACCAAATTCGACGTTTTTTTAATGCCTCTAAAGAGTTTATGGGTTGTTTGGAAAAGAAATGGATAGTACCCACTTCAGGCCAGCCTAATAATTCAAATCCCTTGAAGCGAAAGCCTGCTTCTATTTCAGGCATAAGTTGTTCACGAACGTAATCAGATTCATTGGTGTTTTCAAATAAGAAAGGCATTTCAAGGACTCGTGCAGAAGAGTAAATTCGTCCAACGCCATAACCAGTAAAGAAAGCGCCTTGCAACTGTCTGCTGCGAATTTTACGTAGCACATCAGGTTCATCTCCCATGACGCCACCGGGATAGATCTTGAATTTTAAGCGGCCATTGCTTTTTTGGTAGACATCCTCAGCCCAGCGATCAATTTCTTTCATCCAGGCGGTATCAGGTGGCACCAGAGTGGCAAATTTTAAAGTATATTGTTCTTTGGCATGAGTGCTTGAGGTGAGTAAAAGACTAAAAAATATGACCCATGAAAAAAGAGAGAGGAAAATAAAACTCTGACGCAATATTGCTGAATTGAATAAAATAGGTGCATTTAAAACCATTGCTCTTCCTTGTTGAGTAATAGGGAAGCTTTATATTTTGCTATTTGGTTAATTAAAGCCTGCTCCGGATAAAGTGTTTCACTAGCCTGTTGTATCTGGATTAACAAATCATGAAATGCTTGTTGATTAAACCGTTGGCGTTCTAGATATTGGGCTTGTAATAGTTTGACAATGAGTAATTTATTTTTGTTTGCTTCGTTTGCCAATGAAAAATGTTGTTCAGATAGTTTATAGTTGCCACCCAGCATTGGTGATTTACTACCATAGTAAACGCCGAAGAAAACATGGGCTCCACTCATGTAATAGTGTTCATCTAATTCTAGGACTCGTTGCATTAACATGACTGCTTTAGGCAGTTGAGCCAAATTTTGGGCTTTATCTCGATTTAAATCAATGGATTTTGCCCAACAGGATGCTGCCCAAAATAATGCGGGAACAGTATCGATATCCAGTTCATTAATGGCATATTGTAATTCTTCTAACTCACCAGAAAGAAGTTGTTCTGTCAGTCCTTGAGATAACAAAACATGTTTTGCGTGGTGATAGCCTTTTTTATAGAGTGCTGCTGCACGGGCTGGATTGGCCTGGATGGGAGTATTATTTTCGTTAAAACCATCTTCAATAAAACCAAATGCGTATCCATAATAGGCCTGAGCCGCATAAAGCCTTAAGTCATCATTATCTGGATCATTAATCAGCATGCCTTCGATCAGGCTTATATTGGCTGGTAACGCAGACTCAGCGAGCCCTAAATCAGTTTGCTGATTCATTGCACTAAAACCACCTTCAATCATTGGCATGGAGGCTCGGACGGTTAGTTGTGACATTGAACAAGCACTGAGTTGGATGAGTGCACAAATAATTAAGCTGATTTTCAGATATGTTTTCATAATACTTCAGTGTTTATTAAGTGGGGTTACTGGATTTGATTCTTATCTAGTAGGTGTATCAAAATTGATGAAAATATAAAAAAAGAGTCATTTTGTTGAAAAATCAAACAATATTAGTAAAAACTAATAATAAACACTTGTTTTTTAGGATAAAATTTACTTTTAAGGATATGAAAATCTACCCTATTTTGCAATACTTTTCTATTACTTGATGATGATAAGTAACGTTGTTGATGGAAAAACAATAACCATTATTTTTGTATGGTTTTGTGCTTGAATGAGGGAGTTATGAACACTTATCCACCCGTTTGTAGTGTCCTATTCGTCATTACTGAGTGTTAACACTAGACAAAATTTGACGTTTTTGTTCATTTAAAATGAAGCGATCAAGTAATAATTTATTTTGGTGACTCAGGTTAATAAATCGACAATGATAAATGCTATTAAGTGAGTGAATAATTTTAATTGAGCAGGTAATTGGTATCTTTTTTTCTGATAAAATGCCAGTGTTTCCTAACGGCATAGACATTGAAATTTCGATACTATCCTCTTCGTTATATAAATCTGGAGTCGATTGGAATGCCAGCCCTGAAAAGCTAATATCAATAAGCTTAAATTGTTGAGCCTCATGATTAATTATGATCTCATCCATTGGTTTAATACGGACACCGTTACGGCGATCATTAGAATCTATCTCAATAGCGATAGCATTATCATTTTTCTTTTTCCAGAACAAATTCTACCCTCCTGTTTTGAGCTCGACCCTCTTCTGTGTCGTTGCTGGAAATAGGATATAGATCAGAATAACCAGTTGCAGACATTCGACTGGGTGTAATTCCCTGATCAATAAAAAATCTTAATACAGTAGTTGCCCTCACTGCCGAGAGTTCCCAGTTTGAGGGAAATCGTGAAGTGGCAATGGGAGTATTATCAGTATAGCCCTTAATATCAATTTTGTAGTCAGCATACTTTTTGAATAAGGAATAAATATCGTCAAAAATGGGAACCGCATCTTCAAAAAGTTCCACATCACCAGAAGGGAAAAGAATCGTGCCCTTGATACGTATAATAATCCGATCACCTTCTGTATAGACATAAACAAACTCTCCAAGACGTTGTTCCTGAATGAGACTTTCAATGTCATTGAGTAAGTCATCTTTGTCAGACTCTTCGGATTTATTTATATCAGGCTGAGGAATAACTGGATCAACCTGAGAGTCAATTGGCGAAGGAGCCTGTTGAATAACAATTTGACTGGCAACGGGTGTATTTTGATTTAAAGCAATTTGAATGGAAGATAATACTGACTTAAATTGTTCTTTTTCAATAGAAGAGATAGAAAAAAGCAGAACAAAAAAAACTAATAAGAGAGTCATCAGATCAGCAAATGTGACCATCCAGGCTGGTGCACCACCTTCCTCTTCAATTTCATCAATGGTGTTGTCTGTATCATTACTTTGGGTAGGAACAATAACTTGATCAAGTTTACTGGCAATTCCTAAGTTCTCACGCTCATTGGGTTTAGGGTTAGTCATGAATACCTACTATCGGCATGATAAATCATTTTTTCTTTTCCGATTTTTTAGAACCGCCACCCATTGTGGGTCTTTGTGTTCGAGGGAGGTAGGATGATAATTTTTCGTAAACAGATAATTGATTATTGTCCTTGAGAATACAAATTGCTCCTTCGAACATGATTTCAAGATTAATGACTTCAAACATTGTGCGAGATTTCAACTTTCCTGCAATGGGTAGAAAGATGACTGTGGCTAATAGTGAACCATAAAAAGTAGTTAATAGTGCCACCGCCATTGAAGGACCAATCGTGTTTGGATCATCTAATGTGCTTAACATTTGAATGAGACCAATTAGTGTCCCTAGCATTCCGAATGCTGGCGCAAAGGTAGCCATTTTTTTGAAGACATCCTGAACAACAAAATGTCTCGCTTTCATTGAGTTGATTTCAGTACGTAAGACATGGCGGATCATTTGTTCATCAGAAGCATCAGCAATGAGATTACAGGCACGTTTTAAGAAAGGGGAATTGGTTTTGACTTCTGAAAGAGATAATAACCCCTTTCTACGACTCAGTTGAGTTAATTGAAGCATCATTTGGATGAGTTGTTCGGGTTGTTGTTTATTGGTACTAAAAACAAAAAAAGCACTTTTAAAAGCCGTCAAAATATCTTTTAAAGGAAAGGTCAATAATGTAGCAGAAATGGTTCCTCCAAAAACAATCATCATACCAGGGATATTAATAAAGGTTTTTAATTCACCACCTAAAAATATTGCTGACAAAATGAGAGCAAAGCCAGAAAAAATGCCAACCAGAGAAGCAAAATCCATAAAAAATCATTACCAATCGCGAATAATATGTTTAACTTACTTTTAATCTATATTTAACTATAGTTCAGATTAATGGATAGGCAAATGGACAGGATTCTTTTGTTGCAGAGTGTGTATTAGTTCTCTTTTATTGAAGGTTCTTTGTTTTTTTCTTCAATCCACTTACTCATAAAATATTGGCTCCGGTATAGATTATGACGTAATATTTGGCCAAAAAAATTGTTTTGTCGATGCTTAGGTAACGTACTTATTAATCGCTGTAAACGGAGAATGAATGCATCAGCATGCTGATGTTCATTGAAGATTTCTTGAATTATTAATTGGCCATTTTGACTACTTTGATGCCAAAGCGATGTGTTTTCATATAAATCAATAGCATATTGAGCTATTTGCTGCTCATTTTGTTGTCCATTGGCTGTTTTTTCAGCCACTAAACCTCCCCATGCTAAGTTATTGGCCATGCCTTCATAGCCAATGTCGGTGGTGATACAAGGGGTGCCTGCTATAAAAC
>JAPHSW010000078.1 GCA_026196615.1 Gammaproteobacteria bacterium
CGAGTACCTATGTCCTGGGATGTTGATAATCCAGTAAGCACTGGAAGCGTACAGAATCAGGATGCCTATATGCAGACTGTAGCAGCACAACGACCTTATTTTTATGATCATATTAATGAACTCGCCGAACAAGTTATGGACGAATATTATGAGCTGACTGGTAGAGAGTATAAACGAGTTGGTTGTTACAAAACAGATGACGCTGATTATGTCATTGTTGCTCAGGGTAGTGTCATTGTTCAGGCTGAAGTGGTTGCTGATTATTTACGTAAATCTCGCGGTCTTAAAGTTGGCGTATTGAATATGCGTTTCTTCCGACCTTTCCCAGGAGAGCTTATCACTCACATATTAAAAGGAAAGAAAGGGGTTACCGTCATTGAACGAACCGATCAGCCTCTTTCTGAAGATTTACCTCTTATCAGAGAAATTCGCGCATCTCTGAGTAAATGTTTTGATAATTGTGTTACTGAAGGTAACAAGCCTTACCCAGACTATGCCACATTCGATAAAGTCACAGATAAACCAAAGCTCTATTCTGCATCTTTTGGTCTTGGAAGCCGTGATTTTCAACCAGAAGCCTTAATTGGTGTAGTTGAGAACATGCTGCCTGAAGGTAAGAAACTACCCTTTTATTATCTCTCTATTGAATTTGTTCATAGTGGCGCTGATTCTCCAAAACAGGAAATTTATCAACAGGATTTATTAGATGCCTATCCTCATCTAACCGATCTATCAGTCAAAGGTAGTGAGAATCCGAATCTGATGCCTGAAGGTTCTATCACCTTACGTATGCACTCAGTTGGTGGTTGGGGTGCCATTACCACAGGTAAGAATTTGTCCCTCACTCTTTATGATCTATTAGGCTACCATATTAAGTCAAACCCTAAATATGGTTCTGAGAAAAAAGGCCAGCCAACAACTTACTACTTGTCTGCAGCACCTGAGCCTATTAAGGTTAACTGTGAATACCATTATGTTGATATTGTGTTATCGCCAGATCCTAATGTATTTGAACATTCAAACCCTCTATTTGGTCTGAAAAAAGGTGGTGTTCTGGTTATTCAAAGTAATTTAGACTCACCAGAAGCGGTTTGGAACTCATTACCTTTAAAAGGCCGTCAAAAAATCATTGAAGATGATATCCGCATCTTCTACGTTGATGGATTTAAAATTGCTCGTGAAGAAGCCGGTAATCCTGATCTGCAATATCGTATGCAGGGAACTGCATTCCAGGGTGCATTCTTTGTTGCTTCACCATTAATGGAAAGTGCCAACCTGACTGAGAAAGAATTATTTAAAGCCATCGAAGACCAATTGGAATCTAAATTTGGAAGTAAAGGTCGCTCAGTTGTTGAAGATAACTTGCGTGTTGTTAAACGTGGTTTTGATGAGATAGTTGAAATTACTAATAAGGTTATCGAAGATAAGTATTCAACCATTGCCAAGAAAGTGGTTAACCTCCCTGCTCTATTGAAGAAACAAAAGCAAGGCACTGAAAAATTATCTGATATCCACCATTTCTGGGAACAAACTGGCAGCTTATACCTTGCAGGACAAGGTAATGATAATCTTGCCGACCCATTCTTAGCCATTAGTCAAGTACCTGCATCTACCGGTGTCTTTCGTGACATGACTCAAATACGTTTTGAGCATCCCGTATGGAATGCAGAAAACTGTACAGCCTGTGGTGACTGTTATACTGTTTGCCCTGATAGCGCAATGCCCGGACTGGTCAATACCTTCAGTGAAGTGTTTGCAACAATCGTCACTCGTATAGAATCAGGTGCTTCAGGTGAAATTGGTCACACGACAAAATTCTTACGACGTGCTTTACGTGATGTTGAAAAGAAACTACGTGTATTAATTGAACCTTATGGTGATAAAGCTAATGTTAATCAGCTTTTAGATCAAGCCATATTAGAAACATTGAATGAGTCAGAGCTTGAAGAACAAGAACTAAAGACATTAGAAAAAGAGTTTGGCTGGTTTATGGAAACCCTGGGTGACTTCAAGTTCGCTACAACCAAGCCTTATTACTCAAATAAAGAAAAGAAAGGAAAGGGCAGTGGTGGTTTATTCTCTATCACAGTCAATCCTTATACCTGTAAAGGCTGTATGTTATGTGTTGACGTTTGTGAAGATGAAGCTTTAACCATCGATACACAAACCACTGAAAGCATTGCCCAGTTACGTAATGAATGGAACTTCTGGGAAGCATTACCGACTACATCAGATGATTATATTCGTATTGATAATATTGATGAAGGTATTGGTGCTCTAGAAACGCTCCTATTAAATAAGCGTAACTATGGTTCAATGGTCTGTGGTGATGGTGCATGTTTAGGTTGTGGTGAAAAAACATCAATTCACCTTTTCACAGGTACGATAACTGCTTTAATGCAACCAAGAGTGGCTAAACACCTTGCTCATATTGACCAGTTGATTGAAGATCTAGAAAAACATATTCGCCTCAAGTTAGCTGAAAATATTGATATAAACAATACCAGTGCTATAAACACTATTCTGGATGAAAATCAGGATAGTGATGTCACACTAACTAAGCTAACCGATAAACTGGATACTGATACGAAAAGTGAGCCTCTGGATTCAGAGTGGCTTCAATGGGTGACAAAATTATTAGAAGATCTCAAGCAGTTGAAATGGAAATATGCTGAAGGTGTCACGAATACCGGTCGTTCTGATATGGGCTTTATTAACGCTACAGGTTGTACCTCAGTTTGGGGTTCTACGTTCCCTTACAACCCTTATCCTTTCCCTTGGTCAAGTAATCTATTCCAGGATTCACCTTCCGTGGCAATGGGATTGTTTGAAGGTCACATGATGAAAATGGCCCAAGGTTTTAAAGCTGTTCGTATGGCGGAACTGGAACTAGCCGGTAAATATAATGAGTCCGAACATAAAGAGTTTTTCACTCGCTTTAACTGGGAAGAATTTACCACTGACGAATTTCATCTCTGTCCACCAGTTGTTGCAGTAGGTGGAGATGGTGCAATGTACGATATTGGTTTCCAGAATCTATCTCGTATGATGATGTCTGGCGTCCCAATTAAAGTCATGATCGTTGACACACAGGTTTATTCGAACACTGGTGGTCAAGCCTGTACTTCAGGTTTTGTCAGCCAAATTTCTGATATGGCTCCATTCAGTAAGCAATGGAAAGGTAAAAAAGAGATTCGTAAAGAAATGAGTATCATTGCTGCAGCTCATAGAACATCTTATGTACTGCAAAGCTCATTCTCACACCCAAGTCATCTATTAGAAGGTTATATAGAAGGTTTGAACAGTAGCCGCCCTGCTATCTTCAATATCTATGCTGTCTGCCCACCAGAACATGGTATTGCAGATGATAGTGCAGATAGACAAAGTAAATTAGCGGTTGAATCAAGAGCCTATCCATTATTCAAATTTGACCCTGATAAAGGCACTACTTTTGAAGAATGTATCGACCTGGATGGCAACCCTTCAATGAGTCAGGATTGGCCACGTTACAAACTGGACTATCTTGATAGCTCAGGTAAAGAAAAACAATTGGAAGTACCATTGACCTTTGTTGACTTTGCTGCCACAGAAGGACGTTTCCGTAAGCATTTTAGAAACATTCCTGAAGATAAGTGGACAGACGAAATGGTGCCAGTAGATGAGTTTCTGGATATGGATAAAGATGAGCAGCAAACAGCACATCCCTATATCTGGACAGTGAATAGCAAACAGCAGTTGATACGTTCACAAGTATCTAAAGAACTCGCCTACTCTGCTCTTGAACGTCGTGATTTCTGGCAACAATTGAAATCAATGAGTGGCTATGATCATAAGACGGATAGAGAAGCTATTATTCAGCAAACACGTCAGGAACTGGCGCAAAACTTGACCAGTAACTTACTTTCCATGACAGGTGGAAACAATGGTTCGGCAGTGACTTTATTAAATTCTAATACCCCTGCGGGAGCAGCTACTACAAGTGTCCCTGGTAACAATGGTGCTGATTATGAAGCAGTCTGGGTTGAGTCTCCTGAGTGTACAGCCTGTGATGATTGTATTACGATAAATCCAGATATCTTCACCTATAATGATGAGAAGCTGGTCGTTATTTCTAATCCACAAGCAGGTAGTTTTAAAGACATTGTAAAAGCAGCAGAAAAATGTCCAGCTGAATGTATTCATCCTGGAACACCATTTAATTCCAATGAAGCTGGACTGGATAAATTGGTTAAACGTGCTGAAAAATATCAATAGGCTTTGCTCCTAATTTCTGCCTCTTCTTTATATAAGCAAGCAGAAGACGTCCTGTAACTTAGGCGTCTTCTGTTTTGTTTAAAAAGGAAGAGGAAGAATAAGGTATCAAACTCAGCTAAGATTAACAGAGAAGACACATGAGCATTCTGGATCTTTTTAAAAATAAAACTTTCTCCCATGGAATTCATCTTCCTGATAAGAAAGAACACACTCGCAATCAGAAAATTCGTCGTCTGCCATTTGCACCTGAATTGATTGTTCCATTGACACAACATTTTGGCGCACCAGCCAAAGCCGTTGTATCTCCTGGACAAGAAGTCGTGCGTGGTGAACTCATAGCAGAAGCCGATGGATTTATGTCAGTGCCCATCCATGCACCGGCCAGTGGTGTGATAAAAGAAATTGAATTATATCCAACTGCTAAAGGTCCTAAAACAGAAGCAATCATCATTAAAACCTGGCCTGGTGCAAGTCAGAGGATGGCTGATTTTGATCCGGTAAATATACCATCACTAAGCCATGAACAATTAATTCAAGCCGTTCAGGATACCGGAATGGTGGGTCTGGGTGGTGCCGGTTTTCCAACTCATGTTAAATTATCAGTACCAGCTGAATACACTATTGACACCTTAGTGGTAAATGGCTGCGAGTGTGAACCTTATCTCACCACCGATCATCGACTGATGTTGGAGTCTACTGAAAAATTGCTGCATGGTATCAGTATACTGATGAATGCCTTAGGCGCAAAACAAGCAATTATCGGCATCGAAGATAATAAAATGGATGCCGTTAATGCCATCAAAGATCACATTTCTGGTTTTGAACACATTCAGGTCCAGGCAGTTCAGACACATTATCCTCAAGGCTCAGAAAAACTCTTAATTAAAGTATTATTAGGTAGAGAAGTCCCTTCTGGTGGTTATCCATATCAAGTGGGCGTTGTGGTACAGAACATTGCAACAATCACTCAGTTAGGTGAATTATTGCCAACCAATCAAGGCTTAATTGAACGTGTTGTCACTGTCACTGGTACAGGCGTGAAAAAACCAGGAAATTATTTAATTCCTCTGGGAACACCCATTCGTTTTTTATTAGACTATGTTGGCTTTTCCGGTACTGCAAATCATCTTATTTTAGGCGGCCCAATGATGGGGTCAACTGTTGCATCTCTGGATGTACCGATTACTAAACCCGTCTCTGGTTTGCTGGTATTCAATGAGCAATCAATAGAAAAAGTCAGTGACGAAATCTATCCCTGTATTAAATGTGCCCGTTGTGTTGATGCTTGCCCTATGCATCTTAATCCATCAATGCTCGGGCAACTGGCAGCCAAGCGTGAATATGATCCTATGATGGAAACTTACAATCTAATGGATTGCTTCGAGTGCGGCTGTTGCAGTTATATTTGCCCATCCAATATACCATTAGTGCAATACTTTCGAATTGCAAAATCCGTTCTAAGAGAAAGACCAAGGGAAGAAGTATGATAGAACTACGTACATCTCCGCATATGAAAGGGGCTCTATCACTGCCCCAGATCATGCGCCATGTTATTTATGCATTATTACCTATTTGTGCTTTTTCCATTTATCAATTCGGCATTAGTGCCTTAGCACTTATTACTGTAGTGACACTATCTTGTATTGCAACAGAAGCTCTATTTAATCATCTGTCAAATAAAAAAAATTCTCTCAATGACTACACTGCAGTTATCACGGGCATTCTTCTGGCACTGACCTTACCACCAGGCTTCCCATTATGGATGGGGGCAGTTGCTGGATTTATTGCCATCTCAATGGGCAAGACTTTATTTGGCGGTATGGGCTTTAATCTCTTTAATCCCGCTCTTTTAGGTCGTGCTTTTGTTCAGGCAGCTTTTCCTGTTGCAATAACCAGTTGGACTCCAACAGGCATGGCTGATCGATTCACACAATTTATTCCAAGCAGTTTAACATTACCATTTACAGCGCCTACTGCTGTTGATGGTTTTAGTGGAGCGACACCGCTGGCCTTGCAGAAATTTGAAGACACTCTGACACCTAATAGTGACTTGATTTTGGGTTTTAGTAGTGGTTCTCTTGGTGAAACATCCAGTTTATTAATAGTATTCTGTGGTGCTTACTTAATTATTCGAGGTTTCATGGGATGGCGCATTCCACTAGCAATTATTCTTTCAACTATTCTCATTAGCGGTGCTTTTTATCTATTAGATAATAGTTATCCCAGCCCATTATTTATGCTCACCTCTGGGGGCTTAATGCTTGGCGCATTATTTATGGCTACTGATCCAGTCAGTGCTCCTGTTACGCCAATGGGAATGTGGTTGTTTGGTTTTCTTATTGCCGCTATGACCATTATTATTCGTCTATTTGGAGGTTTACCTGAAGGTATTATGTATGCCATTTTATTTGCAAATGCTTCCGTACCACTGATTGAAGCCATTGCTCAACCACGTAAATTCGGGCAAGTAGCAACAAAAAAATCTGGGGAAAGTAAATGACTCAGACAGTAAATTCTAACCAGGCTTCCTCATTGTCAATGCTTATCACTTTAGGTGGTATCGCAATGCTTTCTGGCTTACTTGTTGTTTTAACCTGGCAATTAACTTTAGGGCCTATTCAGGAAAATCAACGTGTCATGATTGAAAAAGCCATTTTTCAGGTGATTCCAGGAGCAGTACAGAGGCAAAGTTATGCTCTCTCAGATGAGGGACTGGAACTGATTAACCCAAAGCAAAAAAAGTTAAAAAAATCAGAGATAAAGTTTTATGCTGCATATGACGAAGAAGGTCAGCTAAAAGGTATTGCAGCTGAAAGTGCTGCTCAGGGTTATGCTGATATGGTACGACTCCTCTATGGTTATGATCCTGAATGTGAATGTATTCGAGGCTTCAGTATTATTAAAATGGCTGAAACGCCAGGACTTGGGGACAAGATTTTAGTCGATGAGAATTTTTTAGCAAACTTTGATGCTCTTGATGCTCGTTTAAGTGCTGATAAAAAAGGACTTCAAAATCCTATTATTACTGTTAAAAGTGGCAGCAAAAAGAATCCCTGGGAAGTTGATGCTATCTCAGGTGCTACCATTACATCTAAAGCCGTAGGTAAAGCCATTAATCTAGGTGCTGAAAAATTATTACCCAAGTTGTCCGCACATTTAGAAAAGCTGAAACAGATGCAAGCGGTACCAACAACTCAAGTGGCTAAATCAACAAAAGAAAAAGCGGAATAAGATATGCCTATCATAGAAGATCATACCATCACTGCTGATACCTTTTTATCAGGTATTTGGAAAGAAAATCCAGTCTTTGTCATGCTACTGGGAATGTGTCCCGTATTGGCCGTCACCAATTCGGTTATTAATGCCTTAGCTATGGGATTAGCAACCACATTTGTATTGCTTTGTTCCAGTACTTTAGTTTCATTATTACGAAACTTCATTCCCAAAGAAGTTCGTATTGCAACCTATATTGTTATCATTGCTACATTTGTCACCATCACTGACTATGTCATACAAGCCATTAGTCTGGAACTTTATAATGCATTAGGTGCATTTATTCAGTTAATTGTTGCCAATTGTATGATTCTAGGTCGTGCAGAAGCTTATGCCTCAAAAAATCGTTTATTAAAAACTCTGACGAACAGCCTGGGAATGGGTATTGGCTTTACGATAGCTCTTTTATCACTTGGTATCGTTCGTGAACTATTAGGAAATGGAAGTTTACTTGGTTTTTCTATGTTTGGTGAGGCCTTTCAACCCTGGGTTGTCATGATCCTTCCACCGGGTGGATTTATAGTATTGGGTGCATGGCTATTATTATTTAACTGGATAAAAGAACGTAATGCCGCATTAACACTTGCGAATGAAAGAGGTACATCCTAATGTCTCCTGATTCCGTATCCTTTATTTTTCTCAATGCTTTTTTGATCAATAACTTCGTACTAGCCATGTTCTTAGGGCTCTGCCCTTTTCTTGGCGTTTCCGGAAAATTGAATACTGCCTGGTCTATGGGATTAGCAACCAGTTTTGTTATGTTAATTAGTTCGTTAAGTGCTTTTTTTATTAATGAACTACTGGTCTACTTTCAAATCGAATTTTTACGGTTAATTTGCTATATCGCCGTTATTGCTTCAGCAGTACAACTCGTTGAAATGACAATGAAAAAATTCTCACCCACATTGTTTAGAGCACTTGGAATTTTCTTGCCTCTCATTACAACTAATTGTGCCATTCTAGGATTAGCATTATTTCAAACATTCAAAGAATATGATTTTGCTCAATCTCTGGCTTATAGCACAGGTGCAGGTGCAGGCTTTATTCTTGCTATTGTTTTAATGGCTGGTTTAAGAGAAAAACTGGAATTAGCAGACTTACCAAATACCAGTAAAGGTGCAGCAATAAGTTTGATGTTAGCCGGTATTTTATCCTTAATATTTATGGGCTTTGCAGGCTTAGGTAGTTAAACATAAGCCGCAGTAGGAATTATCAACAATGGATATATTAATACGTTATTTTATTGCCATGTTTTTTATGCTGGGTGTTTTATTTCTTTGGATCCTGGTACAGAAATATTCCAGACGATTTGCTGCCGAACATCCTGAATTTGGTCCTGCCAGAGAAGAAGGTGGTGGCTGTGGCGGTGGTGGAAAATGCAATTGTGGCAGTATTAAAAATTGTACTAATCCCAAAATCAAACAAAAGATACGTGAAAAGAAAGTTAAAAAGAAATTGCTTTAAAAGTTTTGCAATTAAACCTCCCTTCTTTCCTTAACAAGGAATAAGGGAACATTCGCAAAAAAAGAACCTATAGAAATATAGGTTTAATTTTTTTATCAACTAAAAGAGATTCATTATGAGCACTAATATCATCTGGTTTGAAAAACTCGGCAAAAATGATGTTGAAATTGTCGGTGGTAAAAATGCATCGCTTGGTGAGATGATCAGCAAGTTAACCAAAGCAGGTATTCGCGTACCTAACGGTTTTGCAACAACTGCCGAGGCTTTTAGACGATTTCTAGAGCATAACTCTCTTGAACAACGAATCAATGATGAGCTCAATGGGCTTGATGTTAATGATGTTGATGCATTACAAAAAAGTGGTGCTAAAATTCGTCAATGGGTAGTAGACTCACCTCTACAAGATGATTTAGAAAAAGATATTATTGCTGCCTGGGAAGTAATGGAAGAAGGCTTTAATGGTAAAGAAGATGAAGAATTGTCTGTTGCCGTTCGCTCTTCAGCAACTGCGGAAGACTTACCTGAAGCTTCTTTTGCAGGTCAACAGGAAACCTACTTAAATGTCCGAGGTATTTATTCAGTTTTACATTACATAAAAGAAGTCTTTGCCTCACTCTATAATGACCGAGCCATTTCTTATCGTGTCCATCAGAATTTTGCCCATAGTGAAGTTGCTCTATCGGCAGGTATTCAACATATGGTTGGCAGTGATAAAGGTTCCAGCGGAGTCATGTTTACCTTAGATACTGAGTCTGGTTTTCGTGATGTGGTTTTCATCACAGCATCTTATGGGCTTGGTGAAACTGTGGTACAGGGTTCCGTTAATCCAGACGAATATTATGTTCACAAAAAATCTTTAGCTGCTGATCGTCTTTCTGTTCTCAGTCGTAAATTAGGCAGTAAAGAAATAAAAATGATTTACAGTGATAAGCTTGATGAAACAACACAAATAGTACCCGTTGAAACATCTCAACAACAACAATTCTGTCTGACCGATGAACAATTGCATGAATTAGCACATCGTGCCGTTATTATTGAAAAACATTATCGCCGTCCAATGGATATTGAGTGGGCTCTTGATAGTGCGGGCTTACTTTATATTGTCCAGGCACGTCCTGAAACCGTTGCCAGCAGACAAAAAGTACAAGTCACCGAACGTTATAAACTCACACAACCTGGGGAAGTAATCACCAGTGGTCGAGCTATCGGTAAAAAAATTGGGGCAGGCAGAACACGAGTCATTGAAGATATAAGTGAAATGGATCAGGTTCAGGCGGGAGACGTATTGGTTACCGATATGACTGATCCAGATTGGGAACCAGTAATGAAACGAGCTGCCGCCATCATTACTAATCGTGGTGGCCGCACCTGTCATGCCGCTATCATTGCCAGAGAACTGGGTATACCAGCCATTGTTGGTTGTGGTGATGCCACTAAGATTATTAAGGATGATCAACCTGTGACAGCCTCATGTGCTGAAGGTGATACGGGATTGGTTTACCGGGATATTTTGGATTTTGATATTGAAACATCTGAAAACATGAATATGCCTTCTTTGAATAATAAAATGATGATCAATGTTGGTAATCCTGGACGTGCCTTTGACTTTGCATCTATTCCCAATAATGGCGTTGGTTTAGCACGTTTGGAATTCATCATTAATAATTCTATTGGTATTCACCCCAAGGCATTATTGGAATTCAATGATCAAGAAGCTGATATACAAGCAGAGATTGTTAAACGAACCGCAGGTTATAAAGATCCCGTCAGTTTTTATGTCAATAAACTAGTCGAGGGTATCAGTACAATCGTTGCCGCATTTTCTCCCAAACAAGTCATTGTTCGTATGTCTGACTTTAAGTCAAACGAATATGCCAATATGGTTGGTGGTCCTCGTTATGAACCGGATGAAGAAAATCCAATGATTGGCTTTCGTGGAGCATCACGTTACATCGCCGAAGATTTCAGAGACTGTTTTGAATTAGAGTGTTTGGCTCTCAAAACCGTTTATGATGAAATGGGACTCACGAACCTAACCATTATGGTGCCTTTCGTCCGCACACTTGAAGAAGCTGAAATAGTCATTCGTTTGTTAGCAGAAAATGGATTGGAAAGAGGGAATAATGGTCTTAAAATCATCATGATGTGTGAAATTCCTTCTAATGCTATTTTAGCTGAAGAGTTTTTAGAATATTTTGATGGTTTCTCTATTGGTTCTAATGATATGACTCAGTTAACTTTAGGCTTAGATCGTGATTCAGGACTGGTTTCACACCTGTTTTATGAACAAAATCCAGCGGTTAAAAAATTACTCAAAGGTGTCATTGAGACTTGTAGAAAACACAATAAATACATTGGTATTTGTGGTCAGGGCCCTTCCGATTATCCTGAATTCGCACTTTGGTTAGTTGAGCAAGGTATCAGTAGTATTTCTCTAACTCCAGATTCTGTAGTACAAACATGGCAGTATCTTGGCAAACAACAAGATGAAACGCTATCTGAGAAAAGTGCTGAAATGAATTAAGGTTTTCTTTTGGCTTTACTCTTGCTTTTTATTTTACTACTCTCTTATAAAAGAGAACAAAAAAGCAAGAGTAAGACAAAAGCACAAGCTTAAGCTTTTTCTTAAGAACGGCTAACTAAAAAGGTTATAATGAAACAGACCATATTTTTTCTTTCTGATCAAACAGGCATCACGTCCGAACTATTAGGTCAAACCTTGTTATCCCAATTTGATTCAATTGAATTTGTCACACAAACTTTGCCTTATATTGATAATGAAAAAAAAGCACTGGAAGTTGTCGAATTAATTAATCGTAATGCACAGGAAAATGGCATCCGCCCTGTCCTGTTTTCCACTTTGGTTCAATCCGAAATAAAAGCAATTTTACATAATTCACAAGCTTTGATGCTTGATGTCTTTGAACATTTCATAGAACCTTTAGAACAAGAATTTAAAATTCACTCTTCCCATCGTGTTGGAAAAACACACACGCCTGAAGATAAAAAGGCTTATGATTACCGTATTAAGGCTGTTAATTATGCATTAAATACTGATGATGGTCTTTCAATCAAACAATATGCAAAAGCTGATATTATATTACTAGGGGTATCACGTAGTGGTAAAACACCCACAGCACTTTATCTAGCCATGCAATTTGGTATTATGGCTGCTAACTACCCTATCACTGAGGAAGATTTAGAAAATCATGAGTTGCCTACCTGGGCTTTACAATTTAAAGATAAATTATTCGGCCTGGAAATTGATGCAAAACGTTTACAGGAAATTAGAACCGATAGACGTCCGAATAGTCGTTACTCATCTCAGGAACAGTGTGAGTTTGAAGTAAAACAAATTAAAAAGCTCTACACTAATGAAGCCATTCCAACCATAAAAACCACCATACGTTCAGTTGAAGAAATCGCTACAAAAATTATTGAACGGACCAATCTTAAACGCTAAATACACCTCTCAAGTTCAAACCAGACAACACTTCCTTTTTTTACTTTGCTTTCAACACCAATGTTCCCACCCATCAGTTCAATTAAACGTTTTGTAATAACCAAACCAATACCAGTACCCTCAATGTGATTATTATGATTCAAGCGCTTAAATGGTGTAAATAAGTGAGAGAGTTCTTCTTTTGTCAGGCCATTACCAGTATCTGAAATACGCAGACGAAGATACTTTTTCTCAACCTCCACTGCATCCAATATAATTGTTCCATGTTTGCGATTATATTTTATTGCATTAGAAAGAATATTTAAAAACACTTGTTTGAGTCTCAATGGATCAGCGTTAACAAAGTATCCTTTATTAGTAATTTTGTCTATCAAATCAATCCCATCTTCCTTTAACTGTGGCTGTATCAGTTGAATACACTGCTTTAGTATTTTATCAATAGAGACATTTTCCATTGTCAGACTTAATCGACCTGATTCTATTTTTGATAAATCAAGTATCTCACTAATAAGATTTAATAAGTGTTCACCTGCCATATGAATTTCATTAACATAAGTATTCTGATTTTCATTAAGTTCTTCTTTATTCATTTTAAGTAACTGAGTGAAGCCCAAAATAGCATTTAATGGGGTACGAAGTTCATGACTCATTTGAGACAAAAATATTGATTTGGCTTTATTGGCAATGTTTGTATCTTCCATTGCTTGAGATAATTCTTTTTCCTGCTCTTTACGTTTACTGACATCACGTATGATACAAACAAAGGTTTTTTTATTATCTACTACCATTGAAGAAATATTAATTGCAATTGGTATTAAATCCCCTGTTTTATGCAATGCTTGAATATCTCTTGCAATATTTAGAACGTGAGCACTATTCTCCTCTTCTTTCATATAATGATGATGAAAATTTCTCAAATTTTCTGGAATTAACTTATCAACATTTTTACCAATTAGTTCACCTGACTGGTAACCAAAGATATTACAAATGGCCTGGTTGACCAGGCTAATTGTCCCATTTTCTTCAATAATTACAATTCCTTCAGCTGTATTATCAAAAATTTCATTAATGTATTGTCCTCGAATTTTTATTTCTTTTTTATTTTTACTAAAGACAAAAGAGATTGAGATAATTAAAATAATTGTCAATAGAGTAAAAAAAATTATGAGCAAACGAGTTACCTTCATATC
Source organism: Gammaproteobacteria bacterium (assembly GCA_026196615.1). Classification (GTDB taxonomy): domain Bacteria; phylum Pseudomonadota; class Gammaproteobacteria; order GRL18; family GRL18; genus GRL18. The sequence goes on from JAPHSW010000078.1 coordinate 13,645, forward strand.
CCGATAGGCTTCTTCAACATCAATTTCTGCAGTCAGTGCATATCCCAATTGATCACTCCATAGCCATGCACCAATAACAGGTATTCCTCTATAATTCCTATAGGAATCCATATTTGAACCGGACTCTTTCCTGGCAATACTTTTAGCCATTTCACTTAAAGGCTGTTCTTTCCTTGAAGAGCTCAGTTTTCCATTCGACAGATTTATTCCAGGATCACGAATTTCCACATTCAAGTCTGAATGATTGGGTGATGCAATCACTCCCAGGTTGTAGAGTATTTTATTAAAACGATTTTCACTTAATAATAATCCGGATAAACTCAAAGCATAGGTATCACCTGAAACACCGACCCTTCCTTTGGCTAAAACAGCTGATAAAATATCATCGGGTTCTAAACGAAAGGTTAAAATAGCAATTGTTTCTCCTTGTTGATTTTTTATGGGTGCGGCTGAAAACATAGTAGCCATTTTTCGATATTGATTAGTTTTATTATCTTTAATGGGGACATCTGATTTAATAGGCAAACTAACATTGGCACCTAACGTTCGTATTTTATCTAAAAAATCAGGTGCATCCTTACTCAAAAGATTTTTAATAGCAATATTGCTATCACGTGTTGAAGCAAGATTCATATCATTATTATCAATAATAAAGAAACCACGAAAGCTTGCATGAGTAATAACGGGAGCCAACATCTTCCTGATATTTTTTTGCTCTTGTGAGTTGATTAAGGTTGATTTATTAACGTTCAAAGTTAATAAATTTTGAACCTCTTTTATTAACTCATCATCATTAGCCCAATAAGTCACCAATCTTTCATGTTGTTGATATATAAGTTTTAATGATTCATTTGAAGAGTTTAAGATTGTTTCAAGAACAACTTTATAAGATGCTTTTATTTCAGTTTCAATTTTATTAATTAAAATCAAAGAAACCATTAAAAGAGTCAAACATATAAGGCCTATCACAAACGTTGTAATGGACTTAAATAAATTTAATGGATTGAGAAAATTAATGAATAACTTCATGAAAATCAAGTATTGTAAATCATCAATAAGCCTAAAAGGTCTGTAGAAAATCTATAGAATTATCATAGGTATGATCTTTAGGAATTGAATTGAAGCCCCATAAATGATCAAATAGTTGTTTCTGACGCAATTATTATGATATCCAAAGGCTTCAAATGAA
>JAPHSW010000089.1 GCA_026196615.1 Gammaproteobacteria bacterium
AATTTACATGAAGGATTTAAAGCATGTATTTAAACAATTGAACCAAGATGTGATGTGTCTCGGAACAATGGCTTAAATTTGTGGGGATCCTTCAGATTTTAGAGTATAAAAATTGTTCTTTCTTTAAATTTATATTATTGGGAATGCTAATTATGTCAACAGAAATAAAAAAAAGAATTATTATTTATGGCTTTGGTGTTGCTGGAAAAAAAGCTTATAATGAATTTAAAAAAAAATTTGAAATTATTGCATTTGTTGATGGATTATGTGAAATAGATGCAGAATTTAACGGTATTCCCGTCTTTTCTCCAGATGTAATTCCAACATTAAATTATGAAATTATTTTTATTGCAAGCATGTATATTGATGAAATAAAAAATAACCTATTAAAACTGGGTGTTAATTCTGACAAAGTAAAATTATATAAGACAGGGCTTTCAAAGTTTATTTCTTCAGGTGATATTGCCATCCAAGTTGGTGTCAATATGTATCATAATGATTCACAGTTGCTTAATATGGCTGAATTGGTTGGTAAAGATGGTACTGTGATTGGAATTGAACCTGATTTTAACAGCATTAAGTATTTACAGGAATATTTAGATAAAAAAAATTTTGCATGTAAAATAATTATTGTTAATAAAGGAACCTTTAGCCAAAAGGATACAAAAGAAATGTATGTAGCTTCTGATGGCAATAATCAGCTATATAGCACTTATGGAACCCCTTCGCTTGCATCATACAAAACATGGACAAGAAGAAAAATTACAGTTCAGGTTGATACAATTGATAATATTTTAAGTGAACTTAAAATAGAACCAGAAAAAATATCGCATATAAACATGACAATAAACGGTTGTGAATATGAGTCTTTAAAAGGTATGACTAACATATTGGAAAAGAATAAAAATTTATCTCTTACGGTTATTGCTGGCAGAGAAAATGAAAAAGGTGATATAGGCTTTATCAATGGTAAACCTGATCATATTGTAATCTCTGATTATCTTTTAGATTTTGGTTTTAAAAATACTTTTAGTCGTTTTTCTCCAAATAGTTATGGTTACGTCACAGCAGTAAAAGGAAATAAAGATCAAGAGTGGCTTGAGTGGGGTGATAATAATGGATAGGAATTATTATGTCTTTACCAATTATTTAATTTTATTAGAGTAAATTTATATTAAATGAGATATTATTAATATCAAAATAGTGCTATGACTTAGATTTATTAGTTATGAAAATTTATTTTTTAAGCATTTCCTATAATAGTCTTTCCTCTCTTTCCTAAAATTTCGCTTAGAATTATTGATACTTTTTATATTTTCTTTTGTATCGTTTATTTTAATGTTGTTAATTTCTTCCTCTGAAAAAAGTGAAGGATTGTTTGTAGTAAAATGTTTATTTTTTAATTCATATCCTAGCTTAAACATATTCTTATAACATATTCTTTCAATGATATTTATTTGATCTTTAGAAAGTATTTCTTCAAATTTATTAAAATTTTTCTTCATTATTGGGTTTGCCAAATTACTCCATGCATCGTGCATTTTTGAACTTTTTTGAGCTGAACTTGTTTTGTGGAATTCTAACATTCTTTTTTCATAAGGTAGGTCTAGGAATGAGACAACTTTTTTAACTGTTTCTTCAGTATTAGAAACTAATGATTCATATGATAAAAAAAAGCTATCTCCTTTATTTATTTTATTATTTATGACTTTAATTGCTTTGTTTTGTTCATCGTTCCATCTCAATGCAGCGGAATATACATCTTGTGGACCTGTATCTATTGAAAGCCAGCTTGCCGCACAATCCCTTGGATCTCGATATTGATATATAAATTTAGGATTATGATATAGATGATATATTTTATCTATCTCATCAGTATAGTGAATATTTTTTATGCCTATCCAGTTAGTATCGTAATAAAGTGCACATAACTCAAAGATAATTTTTTCAAGTTCTAAAATATCAATATTGTTTAGTAATGATAATATCTCTTCTTCTTCTGGAATATATTCCCAAGGATCATGGTTGAATTTTACTAAACCAATTGCATCAAATACAAATTCTTCTTTTGTCGTATAGTTATTAATTATACTCTTGAAATCATCATAAATGACAGGGTTATGGGGGAAATAAACGTCAGAATGGGCGTTTAATATACTTCTAAAAAGATTGGTACCAGATCTTTCAGAAGAAATAAAAATGATAGGCTTCATACTAAATATTCTTTATTAAAATATTATTAATAGATTGAGAAATTTCTTTAAATCTTTTGGTTTTGTTATTTCTATTAGGTTTCTTTAAATATATTTTATCTAGAAATGTTTGTGAAATTTCTTCTTCCACACCTACAAAACTATACAAGTCAGTTAGCGTTGTTTCAGTGTTTTCACAGAGATTTTCATAATTTAGTTTAAATACATTCCCATACTGGTGGGAAAAACCATTTTCAATTTCATCATAAATAGATTTTATTTGATAAATAATCTCTTCAATCTCATTGTTAGAGCGATTAACTATATCGTTAAAGTTTTTAGGTTTTAATGACCACCAAATTTTTGAATCCCCATAAAAATCATTTCTTGCAGTCAAAATTGATTGAACAATACAAGGTAGCTCTCGCTTCATAAAAACAAATTTCGCATCAGGAAATAATTTTTTTACAAATGAAGTATTATAACTAGTAATACCATTTTTTATAAAAAATGGTTTCTGATAAATAGAGCGCATAGCATTAATTTGGTCTCTCAGAAAGATGAGCTTTTGTTGGTCAATTTTTTTTAAATCAATATAGTGATTCTCTGTACTTGTTAATAGTTTATTCCAAAAAAAACCAAATTCATGTGGATCTGATACGAATTTTGTTAAACCATAATTACTTTTGTAGTTAGAATCATGCTGTGATATATTTCTAATGCCTAACTTTTTTTCTATCGTAAGTGCTGTAACAGGAGCTTCCCAAAAACGTGCAGTAAAATTGGATATATAGGAAAAATGATTGGTCCTTGCTAAAATTTGACTTAATAATGTTGAACCAGATCTTGGAGCATAACAAAAAAAAATAATTGGAGGTAGTTTATCTTTAAAATTGATGTTTATTGTGTTAACTAGCTTTTTTTCAGAATCAATCAATGATAAGTTCACATCCTTCATCATATCTTCAAATTCATCATTAAATTGATATTCTTCAAGTCTATTTTTTCTTTCATCCATAATTTGTTGTAACTTTTTAATTATTATATTTTAAATTAAGATCAAATTTCTTTCTTAATAGAACTATAGAGCCTAAGGATTCCTTGAATCTGAATAAATTTTCTCTAGGAACCATATTAACACTTGAAGTACCGAGATCAAAATATTCTATTTTAGTTCTAATTGCTTGTTTTAATGATTCTAAAAATAATAATGAAAGTCCCTGTAAATGTTGATATTCTGGATCTTGCAATATATAAAAAGCTGAATCAATGTGTTTAGAAATCATAATGTGTCCAATTGCAGCGACAGGTTTTTCATTGTAATAAGCAATATCCATCCATATTTGATTTGGAAACATATTACATAATAACTGCCACTCTTCGAATTTATGAGTTGGATCAGCATTAAATTTTGAAAAAGTCTTATTCAATATCATCCAGAATCCATCAATATTATTAGAATTTAATTCAATTCTTACTCCATAATTTTTAGCTTTTCTGACGTGCCTGCGTGCAGAAGACGAAAAATGATGCATTAATATATCATTGTTTTTGTATAAAGGAATAACGCTTGTTGCATCACAGTTTACAATTTTAAATCCTTTTTCTAACATTGCAAATTCTAACGTTTGTGAATCTGTTAAATAATTCAAACTTGGAGTTATTGATATTTTAATAATTCCTAATTTCATTAAATATTGAATCCCAATACTTAATATTTTATTACTTTCTAAATATGATAAATCTTTGGAATAAATAATACCACCATAGGAACCTCCATAAGGTGATACAGCAATTTTGTAATTATTTTCATTAAAAAGCGCTAGCGGCATCACTGCAATAATAGATTTTCCTTTAAACCAGACTAAATGATGTTCATTATTATTAAATTTATTTCCATGATATTGTAGAAAATCGAGTCTATGAAAAATTGTTCCATTCAATGAAATATCAATAAAATTATTCCATTGTTTGAAATGTTTTGATGAGAATTTTTCTATTGTTATCATTGTATTAACTGTATAAGAGTGGAATTTTTTTTCTCTTTTAATAGTTGACCCACCTTAAAACCAGCTACTTGGAGATTAATAATTGGATTTAAACCAGTATATGCTAATGTAAGTGACATAGTGGATGCTTTTCCATTAAACTTTGGATATATTATTGACAATTTTTCCTGTAATAATTGATAATCTAAAGAGCCATATAAATGAACAATCCCAATGTTTCTATTTAAAGATACTATCTCATCAATATTAAAAATCTCATTTAGGCTATAATTCTTTTTCTCTTTATAATCACACAAAAAAATAAAGTCAGTATCAGATATGTTCTTAAGTAAAATATTTTCATCAGTTGTTAGAATGACTTCTTTTGCATAAAAGTTTTTAAATGCATTTGAGATAGTTTCTCCAAACTGATCATCAGACCAGACGATTATTTTATTACGATATACTTCATAAGAAGCATTTAACGCCATTTTAATAGCGAGAGCTCCAATATGAGCGAATACCATTATTTTGGGATGATTTTCCCAAGTACCCGCAACTTTTATATTGTTAATCTTACAATAATTAATATCAATATCTGATTGACGTAATTCCCAGCTTTCATACATTAGGGGGATCACAACACTTGATTTTGTATATTTTAATTTGTTCTTATCTAATGGTCGTAAAAAACCTGAATTAGTAATAATATCTGCCTGAGAAAGATGTTTTTTATTAAAATTTCCTGAAAAAAACTCAACTTTATCTTTAAGATTCAATTCTTTTAAAATTCTTTTACATTCAGAAATGTTATCATTTGCTAATCCATATTGAGTGTCATTTGTCCATGCGAATACTTTTTTAGCACCAGATAAAACTGCTATTATTGGTGTATAAATATATTCATTTGATCCAACTTCTGTCAATATAGTAAAGTTATTTAAATTTAAATCTAAATTAATAATTGACTCTTGTATTTTATCAATTGCTCTTTGATGTTTTTTCATTAGATATTTATCACAATCAAATAAATTATTTAGTACAAAGGTGGTTTATCTTTCACTAAGTTTAATATATGTTTTTTTATCAATAATTTTATGTTCTAAAAAAGTATTCAAATAAAACTCTCTTGCTTTTTTTTCAGTATAATTTTTTTCCACAAAATCATAACCGTTTTTTGCATAATCAATAATTTTTTGAGGATTATCCAACAAATATTTTAAATTATCATAGATTTCCCAGTACTGTGTTGGTATCCATGCTTTTGGATTTATATTAGGTAAGCAATTTAATTGAGCAGACATTAATACAGCGTTCGATTTTGACATGGCTTCAATGCCGAACAAACCAGGCAATACCCCATAAAATGAATTTAGTACTATATCCGATTCTTCTAAACAAGATAAGACAACTTCATTTGGTTCTCCTATTATTTCAATATATTCAAAAATATAACCTTCGCACTCTAATTTTTTTATTGCAGAACGTACTAGAGGTGTTCCTTTCCTGATTGGATTTGAGGGAGCATGTAAAATTTTAATTGTTTTATTGATTTTTGTTTTTTTTATAAACATATTATCTCGTAAAATATACATAAAATTATCAACATTATTTTTTATATACGATTTTTGCAAGCTGCTACATATAGTTAAATCAGCATAGCTATTAGCTAAATCTGCGACTAATTTAACTCTATTTTCATTGTTAAGATTATTTTCGGATAAATAAAAAATATAATGATCTAATTGTAATCTTTTATAATGAGATTCAGTTAACTTTTCGGAGCGTATGTCAGTGCCTATAAAAATACAAACAATTTTAATATTTTTATACTTTAAGAATTTATAGTCAATTTCTCGAGAATAACAAAAGCCTGTGAACCAGAAATATATGAACACCCTTGATTGATTGGAAAGTTTTGCTAGAAGATAGGGTCTATAAAAATTATTCATAAAATATCTTTTCAAATAGTTGTTATTTTTAATAGAGTAGTCATATGAATTACTATAAAATCTATGTGGGGTTAAATTAATACTTAGAGAATCTTTAGAAAAAATTGATTTTAATAGGAATATATTATTAGCCATTTCCTTAGAACCAATTATAAATGTATATTTTTTTAAGTTAATAAATTTAAATATAAAGTCTGTAAAATATAATATTACAATTTGTAAAAAGATATGAAATTTCTGGTTCATAACAATAGTCTTTATAGTATTATTTATATAGTTGTTTTATGATCACAGATGAAATAGGTAACTGAGGATATTTTTCTTTGTGTCGTTCTATAATGCGTTTCATTTGTTTATCATATGAATAAGAATCGAATCTCATTCCTTCTTTGAGTTGAAATTTTTTGGAAAGCAATGAATAATTATCAATCAGCATATAACTTTGACTTGTTTTTATCAATATATCACCTTTATTAAATATTTTAACTATCGTACCAACTTTATGTTTGAATGATAAATTAATATCCATTGGGATAACTGACCAAATACACAAACTATTTCCCTCAATATTTGATCTTGCACCAGGATAAGGGTGTGTTAAGGCACGCACAAAGTTTATAATTTCTTGATTTGAACGACTCCAGTCTATGTACCCATCATTTGGTGTTCGTTGAGGAAAATATTCGGCTTGTTTGTGTTCTTGTTCTTTAAAACTTTGTTTTGAAAATTCTGGATTTTTAAGAGCTTTTATAATCATTTCTGAAGTTAGCAGACAAATTTTATAATATGATGTTTTAATATTATCAAGTGGGCTATATGAAAACATTCTTGTTTCAATGACATGTCCAGAATCGATACCAACATCAACTTTGAAAATAGAAATATAAAAGGATTCTAAACCAAGAAGAAGAGCCCAGTTTTGTGGTGAACGTCCTCTACCTTTTGTTATACCAAGTGGGCTGCCATGTGACCCAATCGCACAGATTGAACAGTGATCTATAAGCCATTTCGGAATTAATCGTTGCCAACCGGATATTATAAGTACATCTATATCAAGCTCTAATAATTTTTTTTTGTCATTATTATTGGATAATTCATAATTACTGACTTCGATAAAATTAATATTGTTATTTGAGCAATATTCTTTTTGGTAAACATAATCAGAGATAGTATCATCTTCAATTCGATAGGATAAACCAATAATCCCTGATATATTAAGTTCTTTTCTTATGAGATCAATAGTGTCAAGACCACTATTTACTGTATTAAGTATAAAAATATTCATTGTGAATTACTTATGAAAGTAGTAACTAGATTATCACCCACTTGTTCTCTATAAGTTGCATTGACAGAAAAGTTTTTATTAATTTCATTCATCATTCTTTGATAGCTATTGGTGAAGATAATATCGTATCCATCACCATTTTCTGAATAATGTAATGGATGAAGTAATATTTGAATCATGCTTTTATCTATATTTTTTATAAACTCTAATGGCTTTTTATTTCGGAAGTTAAAGCAAGAGTCAGAAATATAATTATTATCTGAAAAAATATTCGGATCATATGCATTAATATATTTTTCAAATATTGGATAAAATCCATGTACACTTGGATTATGGAGGCTAATACTCTTTACAGGTTGTCCCGAGGCAAATGACAAAATTTCTGCTTCTCTATCTACCGCAGATTCTAGAGTATTTTCTTCATAGAGTGTAGGGTCAAAATGGAGTGCTATTTCATGACCCATTTTTATAATTTCTTTTAAAAGATAACGTGAGCGTTCACATAATATGTTGTAAGATGGACAAGTTGTAAGGATAAAAAAAGTAGAATTAATACCGATTTTATTTTCTATTTTTGCTAAATCATATGCAAGCTGTAAATCAAAATCAACATCATGTCGTAATAAAAAAACTCTATCACCTTTCCAATCTTTGAATAATTCAATTGAACCTGTCTTTTTAAGTTGAATCAAAAATTTTTTTAATTGACTGTATTTGAAAATCATATTTGTTGTAAATTCCTAATTTATAAACAAGAGTCTGTATTATTTAATAAAATCAATGATGATTTAGCTTTTTGATTATCAGGATCTAACTTTAATATTTGTTCATATATGAATATTGCTCCATCAATTATATTTTGTGACTCATATAAGTTTGCTACTTTTAATAATATACTGATATCAGATGAATTATACTCTAAATAAACTGAATAGATATCTAATGCATCTTTGTAATTTTTTGTTAAAACATGAAGTTCAGCCAATTGTGGTAAATAATCTGGTGATATTTCTGTCAGCATTGTTAGTAGATTATAAGCATGTTCAAGCTCTCCTTTGTTAAGTGAGATAAAGGTTAATCTTTTTAATGCACTTTCTAGTGTTTTTGAATTGTTTGCATAGCTATACTCCTCGACGGCATTGTTAATATCACCAGACAGTTCATTCTTATATCCCTTTGCTAAATGAAGAAATGACTGCCATTCTGGCTCTTTTCCATTAATGAATAAAATACCTTTTATAATTTTATTAATAGCATTTTCGTCATTTAGAACAAATTGGTTATATAGCTTATTTTCCAGTCCTTCTAGTTTAAGTGAATCACTATGATTAGTTGTTATAATTGAATATTTTTTTTCTAGTTGATCTTTCCATTCTTTGGTTGTTCGACCAGCAATACTTATGTTATCTGGAGAATTGAAAAGAATCGGATTGAATTTTTTTAAATTGAAAATTCTTGAATAGGATTCGAATTTTATGCTTATACCTCGTATGTAAATAAATAATCCAACTGAATTTTTTCTCTCTTCTTCATTTCTTCCAAGTTTTTTATCTTTATTATTATATTCATTTAAAACGCTTTCAGCTAAAGATTTCACATGTTGTTTTTGACTTATAGTAAGTTCGTTTAATATTGATGTTTTGTCAAAAGAAGATAAATGCCTTATCAATACATCTTTATCAAGGTTGAGCTCTCCGATTTCAAGCAATCTTATTTCAACTTTATTTACTGCTGAAAAAATATTTTTGGATAGGTTCGTTGCTCCTAATTTTATTGCTCCATAATACTGTTTCCAATATGAGCTGTTATTATCCTTAAAATCATCGAATGAAAAATAATCATAGATACCAAAAATTTTTGAAAGGTTAACAAATTCAAAAATACTTTCTTCATTTAGTTGGTTATTAATATCTGAAATAATGTTACCTATAGTGTCAAACTCTCTGTTGTTCAATTCTAACTGTTCTAAAGTATCTATTCCTTTTAATGTTAACCTAATAATAGTATCTATTTTTTTCTGTGCATTTTTCAGTTCTTTGATTACAAGTTTATAATGATTTTTCTTGAAATCAGTTTGCTTTTCTTGTTCCATATTTTCTTTTAAAAAATATGAAATGTTAACAGTTTTTTGCTCTTTAATTAATTTGTCATTTAAATTCTTACGTATTATTTTTTGGTTGGACTCTGTTAAATATTTAATACTCAATGTATTATCTGTATTATGTATTTCTAAATTATTACTGATAAGATATATACTATTTATGCCTATTTGATTTGAGAAATATATAGCTGTATCTATTAATTTATTATTTGTATAAATCGTTGTTTTATTTGTAATTGACAAATTATCAATATTGAGGAATGATTTCCATGGAAATAGATTGCCAAAATATACATTGCTGCCTAACCAATTTCCTAACAATCTTGGAGATAAGTAGTTTTGATTCACAAGTAATGAATTTTCCTGATAAGAAAATATATCTTTGCTATTAATAGAAATTTCATGACCAGGGTCAATTGCGATAAATATATCAGGAATTATTTGGGTGTGTAATAACTGCTTTGCCATTTGACTTGTTGCAATGACAAGAAAATTTTCTTGATTTTGTTCAATCCATGTCTTGTGTTTATTTAATAAAGAGCTATCTTCTAATATAAGAACAGATTTTCCTTTAAAGTAATTTTTTAATGTAATGGCTGGTGTACTATTTTCAGTGATATTTTCTAGTTGTTGAATGAGTAACTTACTATTATTGTTTGATTGAGCTTGTATTTTATCATTAATTATTTTTTGGTTAATAATATAATCTTGAGGAGAAATACTTGGATATGTGGTTTCTTCAGGAATAAGTAGCAGATTTGGATTTTTTCTAGCTAGTAAGAAAAGTCTCCTAGTTTGATGACTTTCTTCATTTTGTAGCATTGCTATAATAAATGAAATAAATCGAATTGTTTTATCTCTATTATCTTCTATTGCTTTGTGGTTGCTATGAAATGATTCGTATATTTCTTTGCAAATTTTAACTATTTCTAGTTTATTCTCTTTCAATGTTTGAAGACGTTTGTTATTATTTTTTTTTAGTTCTATATTTTGTTTGTCAATGTCTTTTGTAATAAAGTTTTTTTGATCATCAATTTTTTTATCCAATAAATAAGATTTATCAAAGGAACTTAGATGATTTTTTATTAATTCATCATTAATAGTTAAACTATTATTCTCAAGTAATCTAACTTCTGTTCTATTAATCGCAGTAAAAATATGTCTATGTAATTCTAAAGCTCCTGTTTTTAACGCTTTATAATAAATATCTCCAGATTTTTGAATATCTTCATTTGTCCAAACACGATCACTATCCGGATTTAAAAAATATAAAAATTCATTAACACCAAATTTTTTAGATAAATTAGAAAAACTTGATAATTCTTTATTATTTAACTCTTTTTCAAGCTTATCCATTTTAAGTTTGAATGTAAAATTTTCTGATGGGTTGCCATTGGAAAAGAATTTCTCATTATACTCTAACCCCTTGTTTGCTAAATTTTGAATTTTTAGTATTTTTTTCTGGGCTTTTTTCAGTTCAATTAAAATTGTCTTGTAATGTTGGACCTTAAAATCTGAACTCTCTTGTTTCTCATATTCTTTTTCCAATAATAATGAAATATCAATTTTCTCTTTATTAATTATAATTTCATTAATAGGAGTATGAGTTACATTATTCATTTTTGCTGAGTTAGGTGAGGGGTTAATCAATTCACCATTAGATTCTATAGCAAGTTTTGCAAGTTGTTCAATTGTAGTGATTGCTTCAAAATATGCTGAATTTGTTTCTGCAGTTTTCCCATTGTTTGTAGTAACAGTTTGACCAATCGAATTTATATCAGGCCCAGTATCATGTTCGTTACTACTATTTGCATGAGTATATCCATCTGGGCTATAACATAAATCTACACCGAAGAGAATTTGTTTGTTTATACCCATATTTATTGCTAATAAGATAGCGGTATTGGTTACCGTTGGACCTATACCCGGTAAGTTACTTTTATTGAGTTCTGTTTTCCATGGGAATAATTCTCCTAAATAAAAATTAATACCAAGCCAATTTCCTAATATCATAGGAGATAAATGATACTGACTAACTAATAGAGATTCTTTTTCATAGTTGAAAACTTCTTTACTGACATAAAAATTTGTGGGGTAGGGATCGACTGAAATAAAAATATCAGGTTTTATACTTGTTTTTAAAAGTCTACGTGCAATTCTCGTAACTGCAATGACAACAAAGTGTTCCTGATTTTCTTCAATCCAGTTAATATAATTGTCAAGAGAAGGCCCACCAGCTAGTATAATTGCTGACTTTCCCTTGAAATAATCTTTTAAATGAATTGCAGGACTATGATTTTCATTTAGATTTTCCAATTGTTTTTGAACAAATGTTTTACTTCCTAATTGAGATTGATATTGCCAAGTAAGGTGATCTGATGTCTCCTGAAGTGATTGATTTAAATAAATATATTCTTTTAAATAATAATATTGTGCAGAAAAAGACTTAATTTTCTTGACCTTATTGAGCATATAATAGATATCCATACCTATTTTTTTGGCATCTTCCTGCCACTTGTCTTCAGTGGTAACAATAATTCTTTTATAATCTAAAAGGTCGTATTGATCTTTTGTTAAATCAATGACTTCTGGAAAATCGATAAATAAATAGGCACTACCTTTCTCAGGCGGGGTTTTTAGTAGTTGTTTGACCATCATCCCAGAATCTGTTCCAGTAATAATATATAGTGTATCTTCTCGATCAAATATATCATTAAATTCTTTATAGAATTGAGTTTGATAATCAACTTCTTCAAAGTTCTTTCTATTGACTGAAAAAAGATACTTATCACCAAATTGATTTTCAATTAATGTACCTAGTTGGCTATCATTATCTATTTTAATCACAATTTTACCTTATATTACTGGGATTATGTGTTGTACATGCACGAAGCATACCATGATATATTTTTGACTTTTGTATTTGTTAAAATGATTTTTACATTAATTTATCATTTTTAAATGATGAATAATCTAATATTTGTTCTAATTTTGATTCTTGTTTTCTGAGTAATAATAATTGTTTGTTTTAAGATGATTCATCACTTTTGAAGTGTCTTACTGATTAAAATAGTGCATATGTTGCTTTGTATGCATAAAATATCAGATAAATGTGTTTATAGAACTAATAAATATCTACTAGTACAGCATATAATTGCCAAAAAATCGATCAACAATATACTTGCATAACTTTTATATGTATTCTATGACTTAGTGTCTATTTTTAATGAAACAGCGCTCTTTTATTGACTTGTGCAGATGAATGAATGTGTTTAGACTTAGAACTATAAATATAATCAATGTCAGTCTGAGTTAAAGAATTTCTGTGTGATGGTCGTAATACATTATTATTAGTATTATCTTAAAATTGATGTATACGGACTATGACGATAAAAGTAAAAGATTGCAATTAATATAATAAATTGGATATTTAATGAAGAAATTAAAATTTGAGGGATATGCTCTAAATTCGAATGGGCTGGTAGATATACAAGCTCCAAAAGAAGATTATGACAATGGTTTTTATTTTCTGAGTAATGATTCAATTAAATTTAGTAAAAATTCTAACATTATTCCACCCATTTTTTTAGGAGTTGCAAATGTGGATTGGTTGCATGCCTTTGGTATGTCGGTCTATGCATGTGACAATATTCCTCATGCTTTTGCTTTTGATAATAATGGTCGCCAGATAAGACACCTCTTTGAACTTATTGAGATTATCTTGAAATCTGAAACGAGAGTTGATTTTGTTGAAAACCTTTTCTGTGTAGAGTTCAGAGAACAAGTTAGAACATTCCTTGAATCTATTTCTGGTTCTCTATTATTCGTACCAGGTGCAGCAGCAGGGCAAGGTTCATTTACTGTTAGTGATGGAACGAACCTTGACCCTTTTGCTATTGAACGTGAAATTTGGCGTGATGCAAAGTGGGATAAGGATAAGTTTTGTGAAACTTATCAAGTTAATGCGGAATTGGAAGCTGATGGAATTAGAATATATTCCAATGTTATTGGTGGATTTCAAGATTATATTGCAACCATTACTCAAATAAATGTCACTGAGGATAGACCTCACCCATTTTCATTAAGATTTGGCTCTGGATTCCTAGCGAATGATATTATCTATCAAAAACTTCGAAAGGCTTTATCAACCATACCAATTTTTATCTGTTTAGCAGATGTAAAGGAATCTCTTCACACACTGCTTCGTTTTCATTCATATTCTCCGATGATTCTGTGGATGTCAAATCTAATGACAGGTACTTTTTTATTGAATGATAATCAATTTTTTGAACATTCCAAAGCCATTTGGTCTCAGTTTCGGCCTCATGGAGGCATACCTGAAATTGATTGCACAGTTCTTCAAGATCAGAGAACCTTTATGGAATTTTATCACTCTGCTGGTTTTTCTTTGGGGGATTATTATTCTGCTAATTCTCATACAAAATCATTTCGGGAATTAGTGCCTTACCTTTCTTCAAAAAATAATCTTCAAGTCACTAATATGCAGGAGTACATTGATCAGGATAAAGGGGAGAGTAAGCTCCCTAATACACGTTATATCCATGTTGATACGTTTATGTCATCTAGCAATGATAGTATTTCTGAAGATACCATTTTTTTACACATTTTAATGGGATATGGAATGTCAGCTGATGACTTTATCGAAGTGTTTAATAAGTCCCGAGCAATCGCTCAGAGAGTCATTGTAATGGAACATAATCCTGAGTCATTTGATTTCTACATGTCCAAGAAACAGACAAGTCAACCTGAACTGATTGAGTCTCTTAAACCAAATAAGAAAATTTTAATTCCTGGTAATACGTGTATGGATAGAAATTTAATGTATATATTTGATCAATAAGATTTTTTGTTGGTAAGCCTATCTATATGGCACATTATGTGCATCGTTAAGTGAAGCGTCAAATTATTGAAGGAATAGGAAGAATGTCTGCAGAAAATATCAAAGTGGTACTAAAACAATTAAAACCAATGGATTGTCAGCAAGGAAAAGTCAGAATAGGAAAAATGAATGATGGTGGCTACGTTGTTCCTAATGATTTAGATGGAATAGATAAAGTCGTGTCACTAGGCATTGGTACCGATGTTTCTTTTGATAAAAATCTTGCAGATTCAGGTGCTCAAATTTATCAATATGATCATACGGTTGATAACCCTCCTGTTGAACATGATAGCTTTAACTTTCATAAGCAAAAAGTTGTTGCGGTAGGGGACGATGAAGGAAGTAGTCTGATAGATATCTGTGAAGAACATGGAGTATTGGAAACTAACAATGCTTTATTAAAATTTGATA
>JAPHSW010000210.1 GCA_026196615.1 Gammaproteobacteria bacterium
GGTTTAATCAGAAACTTTATTAGTCTGAATAAACCTATGATGGTAAATCAGGAATTACTCCCGATTTAAAACCATATTATTCAGGTTCAACTATTTATTATCATTACAATCACTATAAAAATATGATTCCGTAGAGAATGTATTTCTCTATAATTTTATTATTGTTTATACATCCAACGTTTGACTCTTCATAAATCTGGTTATGTTTTTGCTTTTCGTGCTTAAATTTTTTGCTCAAAACACTACTACGGCATACCCCTCTCAATCGCTACTGTTAAGCCAGATCATTCGTCTTTTTTTAAATATTCTATCAAAGTTTCTTTTAGAGCTGGGCCAATAGCTTCTTTTATTGCTTTGTACTCAGCTATTCTTTCGTCTAAATCCACTCCAATTTTTCCTGACTCAGTCACACCATACGTTATTGATATGTAGTCACTGTCTGATGGCAAATACGGTATAAGATCAGATGAATCACAACTTTCATTACAGCCATTAGAACCGACCTCAGATAATTCAATATTTTTCACAGATACCACTCCTTCTCCAACTGATGTTAATTTGGGAAGCCCATTTTTTTCACTTCCAATAGCCTTTAACGAAACAGCAATTGATAAATTTATTTTCGCAAGCTCTTTATCACTATCTGATTTCTTGGTTATTGCTGTTGTGTTATGGGCAACCACATATGTTGGCTTTATACCAAAAGAATTACCATACTTGATATAGTCTAAGACAACAATAAAACCCATTTTATTTGTTTTTGGGTTATATCTATATACAAGAGCACATTCATGGCTCTTAAATTCACCCGACATCAATATTACTCTTTGGGAATAACTAGAGTTTGCAGCTTTCTTGAGTTTTTCTAGCTCTTTTGTATTTTTATCCATTTGAAGGTCAAACATTAGCTTTCCAAATGCAGTTGCAATTGGCACTATACCCGGTGCAATCATCACCTTTTGTCCTCCAACTGTACATGCCTTGGTTAAGGCTTTTTCAAATTCTGAATTATCTTTCAAATATTCTTCTAATAGTTTTCTCTCTCCAGGATCTTTGATCTCATTAATATCGATTTGAGTGATTACTGATACTTTATTACCAGTAACTGCACTCAAAGGTGATTTATCAAAGTTTTTCACCGTTAGATGATTACAACCTCCAATTAATACAAACGAACAACCTATTAAAAGTAGTTTATTCACTTTAGTTCCCCCATTAGTTTGTTTTATACTTATAGCAACTCATCATTCATTTCTTTATGAATTCTTTCCATCAAAAATCTAAACATTCTGTGATATTTTTTTCATCAGAATGCATTGAAAGTTCCTCTGATTCCATCATTAGTTTATGGAAATTCTTTCATATTCAATTGATATAATACTTCCTTTTGAATGGCCTTTCCTATATTCCATCATTCTTGCATATCGTTCAGTTTAGTCTGCAAAACATCAATAGCAAATGCTTCTTTATTGTCACCTTCTAGAATTGGAATAGCAGCTGGATTACTTAAAGCCATTAGCTTCACAATTGAATTAATATTTACTTTCTGTCCTTCTGCCTCTTTATGTGCATTTATTGCTTCAGTTAATTCTTCTTGATTCTTTAGGATGTCGTGGAACTTCATAAATTAACTGTTTCAAGATGTCCAAGTGGATGAAATTTATCTCTTTTACTTCATCAGCTCTTCTAGCTGTAAATTCAGTTTTTTCTATGGTGGGTTTAATAATGTCTTCATACACTCTTAAAAAATGACCTTTACCATAACCGTCAGCATCACTAATAGGCATATTCCATAGCTGTCGCAATCCTGTAGAAAAGCACCAATAATGCAAACCCAATACTGAATACTCCGACGGTAATATTCGATGCTGCTAAGAACCTTTTTGAATTACAAACCCCACTGGCATTTACTAGTAAACCCAAAAAGAGAACAATCAAAACCAGTTTTCCTACCGTGGCAAACAATGTTATTGCTTTAATCCCCTCTTGCATTGCTGCTTTATACTCAGGAACGGTGGGCACGAAATATAAAACATAGCCTGGTATTTGAATATATGCGTAAGTAACAAATACAACTAAAATAGGCCATTTAAGTGAATTAAATAATTGCTCCTTAAATGCTCCTATTGCTAAAAAAATTAGAGTAAAAGATGCGATTAACGCGCTGGGAGTGATATAAAAAAGCTTCCATACAACATTCTCTTTTTCAATTAGTATCCCTAAAACAAGCATTACGATAAACAATGCCGGGGTAGCCGCATATAAACCATAAAGTATACGATCATTCCATTGAAAGGAGTTTCCCTTGAAAAGCGAGTACGCACAGATTATCAAAGACATATTTGCTAGTGAGTCTAGTGAAGTTGCGATCCATGCTTTTTCGACAAATACCAATTCATAGGAATATTTCTTAAGCAACGACAATACCAAAACTAAAAAGAATGTTGCACCCCAAAAAATCAGAGTGGCTTTTAGGTGATTACCGATTTGATCACGATGTCCTATAGCAACCAATGTTGAAAAAGATAGTACAGCGAGAACCGCCGAAGTGAGTATGTTAAAAACATCCAATTATTTCATCCTCTTGAGTAACGTCTACCCTCATTGTCACACGCCTTTGACGTGTCCTCTGATGGTTTTTTTAGCTGATTATTATTCAAAAACATCGAAAGTTATTTTCTCATCGCTTTCTGATATATCCTTTATTGACAATCCAGAATCAGAACCATCCCAAAGCAACGTTGAAGGTGTGGTATTGTGTGAAAGGGCTATTCCTTGCACATTATCAAACAAATCACCTCCATCTCCAGTGTTGTAGTTTCTCTCCAAGTCCAGTTGACCATCCGCTTGTAGCAAACCACATTGGTAATGCTTTGCGGGAGTTCCTCCTTGATATTCATTGGAACCAAGCGTATCGCAATGATATACAGCCAGCCCTGAAGATGGTAGATGACTATCAAGCCCTGTTGTATGCCGGTTTTCAATCAAATAATACTCATTCAAATTATCCGTTTCGTATATATATACAGAGGAGTAATTACCTTGAGCAATTTCGTATTTCTTAGGTGAATTGACTTTTACTCTTTTTGGCCACCCAGCCAAATCTCTTAAGTACGCAGAAATGGAAGAAGGTGTTTTACCACTATCCAAATGGTTGCCTGAACTCATTAAGCAATAACGTCCCACTCCCGCACTTTTCTGAAAATCCCCATCACGTTTCCCATAATCGTAGAGATCTGGAAATCTGCATAACATATGCCCACTTTCATGACAAAATGTTCCGATACTTAGTCCATCAGCATTGAGACCTAAGCTCGATATTTGATAAAAATTTGATGAATATCCATTACTATTCCAATCTAGCATGTGGTTATGAGGCCATAGCCATCCTTGATATAAAGTTCGACCAGCATACATAAAGCTTATTGCATCAATTACTCCTTCTCCAAGTGAGTCATATCGGGAAAGATCAATTCCTTGAGCAACTATTTCATTGAGAACGTCAACAAAGAATGGTCTATTTACATAGTATTGACGATTCTGAGGAAGCATGATTGGACCCAACACGTCATTTGAGTAGTC
The DNA here is from genome assembly GCA_026196615.1 of Gammaproteobacteria bacterium. GTDB lineage: Bacteria > Pseudomonadota > Gammaproteobacteria > GRL18 > GRL18 > GRL18. The sequence goes on from JAPHSW010000210.1 coordinate 3,583, forward strand.
CAATTCACCATTTGACATATTTGAAAAGTACTCACGAACTGAACAATAATTACCCTGACTGCTATAACTGTCGTCATTAAGCATCGACTCTACATCAGCTTTAGTTACCTCAGATTTAACATCTGCAAACTCAACTATGATGGTAAGACCAATCACCGTTCCTGTTGAAACTCTACGGCCATTAAGCAGCCCATTGTTTGGGCCAAATGTTCTTAACGTGTCAAATGGTAAAACAGGTGATGGTTCTGGCTGCATAAGAGAAAAACGGCTATCAAACTTTCTCCGTCGAATTTCTGATGACTCCCTTAAATGTCTTTTTATTTTTTTGGGTGGTTTTCGATCAATCGTTATACGAGATGAAACCAAGTACCCATGTGCTTTTTCAGCAAAACAGAACTCCCCAATATCAGTGTCGTATATTGCGGTGTACCCATCTATCGTTTCACATCTTGAATAGAACTCATCACCATTTACAAGTAGCTCCACGTCTTTCCCGTTTTCTTGGGGGAAAATCAGTTTTTCGTCGAAAATTGAACTCATCTTATTCTCCTCTACCTATATAATTACTATGCCTTGAATTAAGATTACCTGTTACCAAAACTGTAAAGCGAGGTATAAACGGCACAGCTTTGGGCAATCAGGTGAAGCACCGTGTTATGTGATTAATTATCAATTTGATCAAATGGAAGTATATCTGGGGCATGATATACACCAACAAGCTTGGGACTTGCATTGCATAATGGCTTGCCAGATGGATTGACAAAATTAGCTTCGGCTTTTGGTGCTTTAATAAATGGCACTAATGCTGCTATAGCTGGCAATGCAGCCGAAGGATTGGACTCGGTATTAACGCCACTTAAAACGCCTTTATCTAGTGTAACACCAAATTTATTAGTTTCTAGCAGTCCTGGCTCATACACAACAATATTAGGGTTATTGAAATCTGTTCTAGTTGAGAATTTAATTAATTTGTCTGGTGCACAGTCGCTTGGCTCACTTCCCAATTGATTGCCACTTGATTTATCAACCAAAACAGTTGTTTTATACAGTTCAATTACGTTAATGGTATTATAAACTAATACTCCTCTAACTTTTGATGTGCCATCTTCTAAAATATCAGGATTTACAACAGTATATAATTTTCCACTACATCCGGTTACAGCAAACGCACTTATTAAAATTAGTACCATTTTCAATTTTAATCTCCTTTGGTTTACATTTTTACATAACGTCAAAGTTATGGAGCCGAAGCAAGCACAAGCTTTCGGAGGTCCCAGTAGCCCCGAAGGGGCTGCGGCATGAACGCCTTGTTAGGCTAGAACACTATACCAACAATGGCATTCGAAAAGTTCATGTGGGCGCACCCGGAAATAATCATATCACCATTGAACTTGATTAGATCATGTGAGGCACTCCACTCAAACGCCCCTTTAATGTAGTAGATACCGCTTTGGATATTGACAGAGCATGAGCGACCTACACCAGTAATGTTGCAGGATTGACTAGCAGATGGAAGATCGCGAAATTCAATATCCACTTGTACTGTGCCAGTTGAAGTTTTGGGATAGATCTCAAGGTCGATCGCATGCGAGCAATTCGTACCGTTTATGAGTGTGTAACTTGACATATTGGAATATGCTGGCGCAGTAACTAATACAACTGCAGAAATTGCAAGATACTTCAAAACATTTTTCATTCGATTGTCCTCATTGATATGAGCTTCCCTATTACCATGGCCTTCCTCAAGGACCCTGAGGGCTTGGATTCTAATTCACTGTTGTAGCCTAAAAGTTAAATATACGGAAACATGTATATTGGATAAACAAGAGTCTGTATTTCTCAATTAAATTATTATTAATTTTTCTTTAAAAGATCTATTATTTTCAATAAAGAAAAACATTTTAATTTAAAAATATCAATTTATAGCAATACTGAATCCTGTTTATCTGAAATAGATTGAATTCAAGGAAACTATCTATTTACAAATATTTATAAATGGATGATACAGGCACTTTTTTTAATGATAATCTATTATGTAAATTTTTTTCAATGGTGAAAACTACGCTTTAAAAGTAGGATAGATCTGACATTAAATAATATAAGCTTATATTATGTATAAACAACTCATCTTTAATGAGAATTTTGTTGTGGGTGTCTATAATGTCTTCATCTTTATAACTGAGTTTTACCGCAGTTATCTTGAACTCTTTTCCATATTGCCAGGTTCGTTTGGGCTTTGTTGTTTTGGGCATTTGTAGACTCCTAGTGTTAGTAGAGAGTGTCTACTTTATCAGGGGAAGTCTCGTTCCCAGGAAGAATTACACTTCCAGATTCTAAAGGATAGGAGCAAGCAAAATAGTACATGTTGGTTTTGTCCATATTTAAATCTAACGTTTAATATGTGCATCAAAAACAAAGCGTAGCGTAGTTTTCGTCCAAACGAGCGCCTTGTTAACTTATTAATCTACTTGTATGTTGAATAAATATCTACACATGTTTCAATTGCACTTGCTCTTGCTTCTACTAGATCGCCTTCTGAAGCATATACAACTTTAACAGTGTTTTCTGATTTCGCTCCTACTTCTACTGTTTTTGCCAGCGGAATCGAAATATCGCCTTCTGTCTTATTCTTTGTCTCGTCAGAAATAACACCTAACTCTCTTGCGCAAATAATATAAGCTACACTTTTTTCGTTTAGACAGATTGCAGCCTTTCCATTAGAGTAGACATATGCGGTTTTTCCAACACCGCATGATTCGTTTCCGTAAAGATAAGGTTTATTCAGCCAAGAACACCCTGACATAGTAATAGAGAAAACGAATGCAGAAATAATTGCCTTTATGTTGTTAATTTTCATAGCCAAAATCTACTCCTTCCTTAACTATCTTTGGTGTTAAATTGGGTTTAACTTTTCTCTGTTCTTCAGCGCAATCAAATCTTGCTCCTTTCTTTTCTCTGCAATCGTAGTAATTGCCCCATGCTCTATTGTCAGCTACGGGAATAAGATATCCATGAATAGTTTTTGATGTGTCTTCTTTATTCTTAATTTGCCCTTCAACATTAATTAAATCTCTTTCTGTCATCCTTGCTTGAATTATTGCCTGATCATTGCCAACTTTTTGAGAATAATAAGTTGCTGACAATCCAATGAGTGACGGTACTGCTGCAACCAATATTGCTTGTTTAAATGTTAATTCTGACAAGATAATCTCCTTATAATAAATTTAAAGTTAACGCCTCAATCAGCCGCCGCGTTAGCGGTCGGCTGGATTGACTTGTTAAGTCTTTTCTTGGGATATATTTGGATTAAATTATAGGTAATCCCTCCGATTACCTTAGATAACCTCATAATTTCCAACTCTTCATTCTTTGTTAATGGTGGTATGTATAGAACACCGTCTGCAACCCCCGACGCGGTTAGGTAGTTTAATAACTGCTCAGTACCACTGCTAAGAATACGCGAGATACCATGGCTCGGGTTTTTGATCTCGATAATCAGCTTTTCTTCATCTCTTTGTAGAAAGAAGTCCGCATAGTAATTTCTACCATCTTGTTTTCTCGATATCGAATACTCTGGTAAGACATTTATATCTTCAGCGAGGTTGTTAACGAAAGCTGTTAAGGAACCAATTAACTCTACCTCTGTGATCCTTTGAATTACAGACCCTGATGTTTTATCTGGAACTTCTTTCGAAAACGAGATTAGAAGTTCAACGACCCGGTCTATTAGAGGCTTACTTCCTGTGCTTGTCTCTTTAGCAGGTGGTGAGGTCTTAAGTTCATCGTCTTCTTTATCATACGCTCGTTTTTGAACCATTTGATCAAGTAGTATATTGATAAATGCCGAAATATTTACTATTGCAAGGAAAGCCTCTTGTTCTGAAAAGTAGAGCTTATAATCATGGGTAGACTTGTTCCTCCACTCTGTTCGATAGTTTGTAAATAACTGGAGCACTCGCTCTTTTAAAACATCATTTTCTTCAAAGTATTTTTCAATTTTATGAGGAGTTATTTTATTTGGATTACTTCCAGTAATTATCCTGTATGCTTCTTTTAAAGCGCCTTCGAAGGCTTGGTTGCTTCTATAGATAGCGTCATTAAATAAATAGTCATCTCCCGACTTACCATTTTCATAGTGTCGTTCTGCAATCTCAATATGGCTGACTACACTTGATACCCCTCTATCATCTTCAGACGTAGAAAAATATTCAGCCTTATCTTGTAGTAATTTTAATAAGTCCACGATAACTCCCTTAGAGACTTAACAGTTAAATATACATGAAACATGTATATTGGATAAACACGATTCTGTATTTCTCGATTCAATTATTATTAATTTTGCTTTAAAAAAGATACTTTATAATATAAGAAAATCACAAAATAGATATTATTTTCAATAAGTTAAAATTTTTAATTTACTAAATATATCAATTTATAGAAATACAGAATCTTGTTTATCAGAAATAGACTGAATTCAAGGAAACTATCTATTAACAAATATTTATCAATGGATGATACAAACGTTTTATTTAAATGATAATCTATAATGTAAAATTTTTTCAATGGTGAAAACTACGCTTTAAAAGTAGGATGTATCTGACACAACAAAAAATAAGCTTAAGTTTAGAATAAGTACTAAATCTTTTATGAGGAAAATTTTTTGGTTTAAATCTCAGTATTTATCTCAATTGAGTAATACCAACAAAGCTACCATTATTATTTTCAGTCAGTTTACGCATTAGTGCAGAGAAGCGGGCCACATTGGTTTCAGTACCTGGGTGGTTAAATAAGACGGGGAATCCTACAGCATTGATTCTGACTCGTTTTTTTCCTGAACGATTGGTTTTATTGAGCCTGGCAACCGTGTTGATTAATGACTGGATTGAGCCACGTGAAAAGTCGTCTCCAAAAATGTATAGAGATATTTGTTTATCGGCTGCATAAAAACTACGGATTGCTCGTGTAATGCCTTCTTCCGGTGATGAGTTTGAAAACGGTTCCCATGATGACAAGCGTTTTAAAATAGTTCGTCTTCTTCCAGGTGTATCTGGAATCCAACGACCCGAATACTGACTGAACATATAGTCTCCCATATCATTCATGACTTGAATACCTTTGACATTAGGATGTATATCTAAAATTTCTTTCATTTTTTTGCGCACCATGGGCCATGCAAAATTTCTCATTGAACCAGAAGTATCAATAATAAAAATCACATATTCACTATCAACACTTATGCCACCCACGGTATTTTCTTTATTTGAAACAGGGGTGTTTTGTTGTAATCGTCTCATTTCTTCCGTTAGTTTTTGACGAGCACGACTTAATTTTTCTTCAATAATAGTTTGTGCATTTAAGGTATTCTTAGAGTTTTTAAATTCACCTCGAATTTTATTTAACTCTGATGTTTTGTTTGATAGTTGCTCTTGTGATTGTGCTAAAAACTGATCGGTTTGTGCCAATTCATGATGAGTGGTTTTAACTTGACCCTGAATTTTTTCAAGTTGTTGTTCTGTTTCAATCAGTACTTTTCTCAGATCTGTAGTACTTTCTTCAATAACAATGGGTTGTGATATTTTACTGATCACCAATAGTAAGATAATGGCACCAAATCCACAGGACACCACATCTAGAAAAGACAGACTAAAGATTTCAATATTTTTACGTTGTGATTTTTTCATGGCCAGTCACGACTTGGTGTTATAAAGGAACCTTTTGTATTAATGGCTAGTTTCCAAAAGAGCACTGCAGCCATTGGATCACCTTCCATAGGTAGCAAGATTGTATTTACTGGAATATATTTAGGGATACTTTTTGCGGCCTTTTCGAACAGTTTTACTCGTTCAAGAGAAGTAATTTTGCTTTTATTTGTTTTACTATTGCCTTGTGTTGGTAAGCCATCGGTGATCAAAATAATATTATCAGGCTTTTGGGGTAATTTTTTTATGGCACTAAAGGCTCTTCTTAAATTAGTGCCTTTTTCTGGTACTAATTTTTCTAATTTATTAAACAAGCCATTGACCTGAGCTGTATCTGTACTCTTTATCCAGTTAAATGAATTATTTGTAGCTAATGATTGAATATTGGTATTAAAACTGACTACCGCTAATTGACTGTTTGCAGGTAAGTTCGCAACCATCCATTGCAAGCTATTAATAGCTTGTCGCCATTTTCTTGCGGATCGTTTTACGCTATTTGATAAGTTTCTTTTTACAATGATATTGACAATGGTCTCATCCAACATAGAAGCAGAACTATCAATTAAAAATAAAATTCTTTTTCCACCAAGTTTTAAACCAGTTAAATATTGACGATGTCCATCACCTTCATATTGTCGAACTTTATTACCTGATTCTTTAATCGCTGTTTCAAGTTTCTTTTTCTGCTGGCCTGTTTTTTTATCCATGGCTTTAATGTCATTTTGTAATACATTAATGTGATCTTGCAATGCCTGGCTTTGTTGTTGTTCTTTTGTTTTCTTTATTTGTAAATCAGATGTTTCATCATTGATTTGCACAAATTCTTTTTTTAATCTCTCTATTTCTGCTTGTTTTTCCTCTAAGGTATTTTTCATATTTCTATGATAAATTTTAGCGGCTTTGGTTTCTTCTTTAACTTTATCAACTTCTGCCGTTAAATCTTCATTTTTTATTTTATTATCAGTAACAATATGGTTGTTAATGATCAGCACTAATAAAACAACAGCACCAAAACCACAAAACATGATATCTAAAAAAGAGAGGTTAAATGATGAGATACTTTTTTTTGTTTTTTTCATTCAATAAGTCCTCCTCTTTTTAAATTTGTTTAATAAAATTTTTATGACAGAGTAGGGTAGTGAATCTTTGTATGTGTCCTATTAAAAGGATCAATTTACAGACTTCTTAAACGTGTGATCAAATTCATATCACAATAACTTTCTGAGTCTAAAACCAGACGTTCCTGTAGTAATTGTAATTGATGAATAAAAAACATTAATAAAATCGAAATCACTAAGGCAATAAAAGTGGAGTTAAATGCCACACCTAATGATTCTGTTACACCGGTGATATCACCTTCCATTGCTCGATTTGCCTGTGATAAAGCATCACCAATACCTCGAACAGTACCAATAAAGCCCACAGAGGGAATTGCCCAGGCAATATAACGTATAATGGATAATTCTGTTTCTAATCGCTGAGATTCTGACTCACAAACATCTCTCATTGCGGTTGCTGCATCATGCACATTGCGTGTTGCGGCAAAGCGTTGTACGGTCACTTTTAAAGCTTTGGGTAGTAAATAATGTTGTATATTGGCTGGTAATTCTGTCAGGCGTTTCAATAAGAGCTTTGTATCTTCAGGACCAATAGGTAAATCAATCGGTAGTTTCAATAAATCATCATTTAATAATTGATTTTGCTTCCAGGACAAAAAACCTTTAAATCCCATAATTGAAAATGCCCAGAACATAAGTATAAAACAAGCCTCTTGTTCATAGTCTCTAACCACCACATAAAAATTTCTTTTTTGTATATATGAGCTATCAGCAAGCATCATTTCATGTTCTTGTTGAATAAAACTATCCGCTTGTGGCCTGATAACAGAAATATAGACCGAGTGGACAATGATAAAAGCAATGAGCAGGGAAAAAATTTGATAAATTAATTCAGTGGGTATATCTTTTCTACTATTCATTTTATTGACCACTTTTTTTGATTTTATATTAGGTTTATATTCGTTTTTTTATTGAAGATTAAATTGTTGTTATATATCAACCGGAAATGAAACTGAACTGTCCGCATCTATTTTTTCACTTGGTACAAAGGTCGGAGGCCATTGTGTCTGTTGTTTTTCTCTATTGATTTTTTTTGCTCTATCTTCTGATGCAGATGAGCTATTGGTTTGTGTTTCTTTTTCTGCATAAACCATAGCACTAAATAACAAACTACTTAATAACAAGGTACTTATCACACTCATGACAAAAGAAGATAAAAGACTGTGTATTAATTTATATTTCATGGTGCACTCCTGGCTAATCTAAAACCAATATCCTTGGCTTTCTTTTTACTATAACTTCTATAGCTAAGTCTTAACTCAGTGATTGATGCATCTCGCCAACTTGAATCTCTTACTACTTTATGTGTTCCTTTTTTTGGACCTGTTGGATTAATAGCTTGTTTATTTTTTGAAAAGCTTGATATGGGTAAACCATAATTGGGTGAATAATAGTCCTGACACCATTCGGAAACATTACCACCCAAATCATAAAAGCCTGCATTGTTTTTTGTAAAAGTGCCAATGGGTGCTGATACTCCATAACTATCATTATAACCTTCAATCACATTGGCCACATAAGAGCGTGCCGATTCATCAGCAAAATTTCCACTCTTATTCAATGGTGGAAAAGAACCTATCCAGGGATATTTATTTTGGCTATTACTTTTAGCGGCTAATGCCCACTCTGCTTCAAAGGGTAAACGATAGCCTGTATTATTTCCTGATAAATTAATCGGCACCATTTGTTGGTTCACCTCTTTATAATAAGGAGGTAAACCTTCTTTTTTACTAAGCCAATTACTAAATTTAGCGGCTTCATTCCAACTGACATTCACTATCGGTTGGTTTGGAGTATCCAGTGATAATACTTTCATACCTGAATTATGTGATGCTTTGTATTGCTTAAACTGTTTGTTACTCACTTCTTTATCAGACATGTAATAAGCACGAGTAATTTTCACTGTATGTGCTCTTTCATTAGAACCACGTCCAGCTTCATTTTTCTTAGAACCCATAATAAATGATGCTGGTTTAACAAGAATCATTGTTTGGTTAATACTATTCGTATAGTTCGATTTATTTTTCTCTAGAGTATTAGTTTTCTTTAAAGAAGGCTGACTTGTGACTTTTTTTATTATTATTGCCTTTGGTTTTGTTTTTGATAAATTAAAGCTGATATTTTTACTATAGCTACTGGCATTAATGGTTTTCGTTTGTGTTTCATAGCCTTTAGCTTTAACTGTCAATCTGTGTGTTTTTCCACTTAAATTAAATTTACCTGAGGATTCTTTTTGTTTTCGACCATCTATTATTAATTCAGCCTGAGTTGGTGTGACTGAAATAAACACAAGACCTTTTTCTGTTTTTAACTCAAATAATTGTTCCTGAGTTTCTTCCGCTTCTAGTTGAATGGTTTTATTTAAATCTTTATATCCAGTCAAACTCAATTGAATTTCATGATCTGTATAAGAGCTTAACAGAATTGATTGAGGTGTTTTTCCAATATATTTTCCATTTATACGTAATAGACTGCCAATAGGATTTGAGGATATATTTAATTTTCCATCTTTAGGGATCAATTTTTCAATATTTAAATTAAGTGTTTCACCAGAAACAATTTTAATATTTTTTATGATTTCTTTATATTTTTCTTTGCTAACTTTAAGTTGATAATCACCAGATATTAATTCAATATCACTGAGTTTTGATTGATCTTTATTACTATAAATAAGCTTTGTATTATCAGTTTTGGAGTAAATTTCAACTAAGACATTTTCTGTTTCACTAGTAATAGTTGCATATCCCCAATTGGGCTCTAATTCAAATTTAAAATTCTGTCTTTTGTTTTTACCTTCTACTTTAATCACTTGTTCAAATTTTTTATATCGTGGATTTTCAATGAGGAGTGTATGCTGACCTTTTTTAATTTCATAGGAAAGCTCTTCATTTAAGTTTGAATCATTTCCAAGCAGTACATTATCAATATAAAGTGTATTATTCATTTTTGGATTGATATTAAATTCAATAATACCTGGCTTTTCTTTGAGCACATACGAAAATTCATTATTATTTGTATCAATAGCTAATGAGTTATTAATCGTTTTATAATTTTTTTTATTGATTGTTAAATCATATTTACCTTTAATTAATAAAAATCGATTATTGATCTTTAGTGTAGGAAATAATCCAGACAATTCAATTTCATCTGCCATTGGTTCTGTACGAATTATAATTGTCTCGGCAAATAAGACAAAGCAAGCCATCAGTAATAATATAAGCGAAAGCCCTATTAATAATAATTTTTTAGTTTTATTATTTATTGATTTCGGATTATCCTGTGTATTAATTATAGGAAGTACATCCACTTTCTTTTCATTTAATTGATTAGATTGTAAAGGAGGAGGGACAAGCTTAGGAATTTTATTATTTTCTATTGATGTTTTCTCTTCAACTTTGATTTGGATCTTATCACCAGAAACATTATATGTAATAATTTTATCTTCAATTTGAAGATTATCACCTGATTTTAACCAGACTGATCTATCAATAACTTCATCGTTATGAAATATTTGAGTTTCATTGCTATTAAATTTTTCTACAGCAGGTTGAAAGAAAATATGACCTTCATCTTCTGCTATATAAGCATAAATCTGTTTCTCTGTTTTATCATCTGAATTAATTTTCGATATAAATAAATGATTATTTTTCTCGCTATTAGATTGAATTGAAACTTCAAATGGTAATTCATCTGTGGTTAATTGTTTCAGTTCATTTTGATCATCATCAATTTCAATAAATCGTTTCATATTCTTTCTCTGCATTGAACATTGACCAAATACCCTTGATCATTTGCAGTAATTTGTATGGTCTTTCTAAAATCTCTATAACCAGCTCTTGTGCCAACGATGGTATATTTACCTGGTCTCAATTGAATTTTCTTTTCTGATATTTTTCCAAACTGTGCCACTTTATACATACTAACATCAGTTTTAGTATCAGATAATATTGTTACTTTAATCAGAGTGGATGCTTTTTCAATATTTTTTTCAGCAAGTGTTATTTTATTATTAAGCTTGGGTGTTTTTGATGTTGAATAATATATATTTTGTTTTTCTTTAATTTCATTTTTTACAAAATTTAATGCTTTTTTGGATTTTTCAAATACTTTATCATCTTGTAAACGTTCAGGTTTATTTACTATGTCATCAATCAATTCATTTAAATGACTATATTTTTTAACACGTTCTTTCCCGACTATTGCTGTACTGCTATTAGAATCAATATTGAGTATTTTCTGGTAGGAATTTTTTGCATTTTCCCATTGCTCATTGGATTCCTGTTTTCTTGCTCTTATTTGTAATTGTTTAATATTGAGACTTTTCTTTTCTTCATTAAATCTAAGTTCTAATTCATCAATAATTGGATCATTGGCATTCAAGCTTTTTAAATATTTTATTTTTGTTTTTACTAATGCGAGATCATAATTATCAAAAGCTTCAAGTACTTGACTTACTGTATTATTAAAATCAAATTCTAATTTTTTTTCTTTTATTTCTGCCTGTTTTTTATTAATTAGTTTTAACTCAGGTTCTATTTTTATGGCTTTATCTAAGCTTAATATAGCTTCATCAAGAAAATTATTTTTTTCTTGCTCTAGTGAGTTATTGTATAAAACCATAACTTCATCACGTGACTTTATTCTTTCTAATCCTCTTATGACTCTTTGATCTTCTTCATGAATTGCTTTCGCTTTATTAAAAGCAATTTCAGATTGTTCTAAATTTCCTTCATTAAGATTGGTTATTGCATCAAGAATTATTTTATTAAAAAAATCCTCTTTTTTTAATAAAGTATCATCAATTTGTTTGATTGCTTTTTTATAATCACTTTCAGCTTCACTATAATTTTTTTCTTTAATTTTTTGTATTGCAGATACCTCATAAGCTAACGCTTTATCAAAGTCTTCTTTTGACCAGATAGACAGTTTATTATTTTCAGCATCAACTTTTTTTAACATCCAATCCAGTTCAATCTTTTCATTAAACTTTATTTCAGGTTTTGAGTCTGATAATTTTTTTTCTGAATGGGCTATTTGTGAATCAGTTCTTGCTGAATTCTCTTTAATGTTTGATTCTTTTTTAAGTAGGGCAGGGGATTCAGATTGCCGTATTGGTTCTGGTTTTAAGACTAGAGAAAAAATAATCAAAACCAGGCAAATAATAATACCCACTAAAACAAAAACTAATGTTCCTGAGTGGCTATTCTCATTATCAGCTTCAGTACTAACTGGTTTAGAAGGCGCTTTTAATACAGTATTCAAAATAGTATCATTCCAATTTTATTACTAATATTTAAAAGCCTGTTTCTTTATGATAAATTTCTTTTAATAATTGTTTCCATTTTGCATATTGCTGATCAGCTGAACCTGTTAATTTAGTAGTTTTACCCTCAATATCAATAACAATGGGATCAATTTCTGTTGCAAAGGAATCACCTAATTCTTCTAGAGCTTCTTTGTTCATCTCACTTTCTTTACTGGTTTGTATACCACTATAAAGTGCATATCCGCCACCAGCAATCATGACCGTTCTTAAAGCGCCTGTTCTATCCACCACTTCAGAATTCTTTGATGCTCCTAATGCTATAGCACCAACTATTGCTGCTATTCCTAAGGCTTTTTGTGTTAATGCTTTATTTTCTATTTCTCTAATTGCTCCTAATTCTTCACTACGATACTTTCTCCAGTTATCATAGCTTTCCCACATATCGGTATAATAGATATCATAATAATTATTAATTGTATCAACTAGCATTTCATCTCGAGATTTAATTGCATTAATCCTTCCTATCATTGGATCATCTGTAGAGGGCAGTTGATTAATTTTATATTGACCATTACTCTCTTTTTTTAAGTAATTAGAATAAATATCTGGTGACATATATTTTGCAAATCTTATTTGTGATATTTCTTTTATATTTTCAATTTCATTTGGTGTCAGTTTTTGCCTGTATTTAATAATATCATTTGATATTTCATTGTATACATTTTGAAATGTATCGTGTCTTTCTATTTCTGTTTCTTCACGATCTTCATTTCTAACCATATGGCTATATTCTTTTTCAAACCATTTTTTATTTGTCGCATCAAAAACTTGAATATTCAGCTCAATAGTTTCACCATCAGATTCTAATATTTTACCTTTAATGAGTAATTCACTTCCTTCACTTTCCTCAGGTATCACTCGTACATTGCCCCAATATCCTGTACGTTGCATGGTATATTTTAAATGAATCGGCATAAATCGAGCTTCAGAATTTCTTATTTGTTCTGACAGTCCCTTTCTATCATCTTCATCTTCTGGCAAAACACCGGGATCAAATAATTTTATAGAAACATCAAGCAATTCTTCAGCATTTATTTCTTTCTGAGCCATCATTGGTTTTACTTTATCAGATGCAGTATATCCATAAGGATTTGGGATAGTTGTGCAAGCATTCAATAAGACTATCAATGAGATAATGACTAATAAATGAATAGTTTGTTTTATTTTTTTCACTCTTCTAGTACTCAGTTGTCGATACTATTATTTAATAGTATTCTGTTTATATCGATAATACTCATCCCAAAGTTTTTCTTTTAACTCTGGGTCTGTTTCTTTTTCAGCCGCTTCTTTTAATTGTCTGGAAACAATATCATCATCTATATTATCTAATTTTTTTCTTTTATATTCCCTGGAGCTACTACTTTGTTTACCCTTACCTTTTGACTGACGAGAGCTTTTACTATTGCTCTGTGTTGTTGAAGACTTTCTATTTTCACTCTCATTTTTTGATCGGCTTTCATTTTGTTCATTGTTATCTGATGATTTCTCACTACCAGAAGCTGATGAACTGGCTTGTTCAGTCATTCTAGTTTGACTTGTTTGAGCTATTTTTTCATCTTCTTCTAATAACATTTCATCAAAATCACCTAATGCATTCATGAGTTCGTCATCCAGTGATTCAACTTTTTCATCAGAGGTAACATAGGTATTATTATCGAGAGGCTTACTAAGAGTGCCATTTTTTGAACAAGGTAAATCTTTTAGAAACTTTTCACCATACTGTTCAGCTATCTGAGTGCAATATTCATTAATACGATGAGAAAGATATTCAATAAAAACAGAATATTCTTTTTGATTATGGAGTAGGGTAGATTTATCTTGATTAAGATCTAAATTGGATAAAGCTTCTTGTGTTTTTCTTCTTGTCGTATCTAAAGCTTGAATATTTTCACTGAGAGCTTGATAATTATTATTTGGCTGGTTTATTGAATGAGCAGTATGGCTTGCTACCATTATGAAAATAAAGGTCACAAACCATGTCACTTTACAAATGATTATTTTCCCTTTCATTTGGTATCCACCATTCATGAAAAATTGATATTTATTTAATTAGTATAGCCTTATTTTAAGCTTAATTAATTTTATCAGTCTATTCCTTAATGAATGATGAATACAAATACAGTAATATTAGATATCAATATTACTCACTGAAAGTGCGTTCCTTTCAATAAAGTCTCTACGTGGTTCAACATGATCACCCATTAGAGTTGTAAATATTTCATCAGCTGCAACAGCATCTTCAATTCTGACTTGAAGAAGTCGTCTCACATCAGCATCCAGTGTTGTTTCCCAAAGTTGCTCAGGATTCATTTCTCCCAATCCTTTGTATCGCTGAATATGCTGACCACGTTTAGATTCATTGAATAACCAGGCATGAGCTTCTTCAAAGGTATCAATTTGTAATCTTTTTTCACCACGTTCTACAATGGCTTCGCCAACTGTCAATAAACCTTCCAGTTGTTCAGAAAAATTCATCATAGTTGTGTATTCACCTGAAGTGAAAAATTCTTTCGGAATAATATAATTATGCATGACACCATGAAGAATTTCATGCACATGAATTTCAAAATCATCATCTTCTTTTTCTTTGAGTACAATTTCAAAACTTAAGGATACACTTTTTTCTCGATTCATAACTTCATTAAGATTTTCTATCCATGAAGTTACCGTTGATTTATCAGTAATATCGTCTTTTGATAATTTTTTCACTTCCATAATAGTATTCAGGAATGATGTATTATATCGAGTTTCTAATCGATTTTTTATCCCTTTTACAGCCAAGTGATTTTTACTTAATTCTTCAAGAGCAGTACCACTAATTGCAGGTGCTCCTTCTTCTGGATAAAGTGAAGCTTTATGTAAGGCTACTTGCAATAAATAATCATTCAATTCTGCATCATCTTTTACATATTTTTCTTGTTTACCTTTTTTAATTTTATATAAAGGTGGTTGTGCAATGTAAACATAACCATTTTCAACCAATTCAGGCATTTGTCTATAAAAGAATGTCAGCAGTAGGGTACGAATGTGAGAACCATCAACGTCCGCATCGGTCATAATAATAATTCTATGATAGCGTAGTTTTTCAATATTAAACTCATCTTTTCCAATGCCTGTACCCATCGCTGTAATTAATGTCCCAACTTCAGCAGAAGAAAGCATTTTATCAAAACGAGCTTTTTCAACATTAAGAATTTTACCTTTCAAAGGTAAAATTGCCTGAGTTCTTCTATCACGTCCCTGCTTGGCAGAACCGCCAGCAGAGTCCCCTTCCACTAAAAAAAGTTCGGAAAGGGCAGGATCTTTTTCCTGACAATCAGCCAGTTTTCCTGGTAGTCCAGCAATATCTAATGCGCCTTTACGACGTGTCATTTCTCTTGCTTTTCTTGCCGCATTTCTAGCTCTTGCTGCATCAACAATTTTTGCTGCAATGGATTTTGCTTCACTTGGATTTTCTGCAAGAAATTCCTGAAGCTTTTCGCCCATTACAGACTCAACCACACTTTTGACTTCTGATGAAACCAGCTTATCTTTTGTCTGTGATGAAAATTTTGGATCAGGTACTTTCACTGATAGTACCGCAGTTAAGCCTTCTCTAGCATCATCACCCGATGTGGCGATTTTTGCTTTTTTGGCGATACCTGTTTGCTCAATATATTGATTTAATGTTCGAGTTAAAGCCGATCGAAAACCTGCTAAATGGGTTCCACCATCTCTTTGAGGAATATTATTGGTATAACAAGTAATATTTTCTTGATAAGTATCATTCCATTGAAGTGCAACTTCAACAGCAATATCATCTTTTTCATTTTCAAAATAGATAATATTATTATGTAAGGTGGTTTTATTTTTATTTAAGTGTTCAACAAAAGCCGAAATACCACCTATGTATTCAAACTTATCCTGTTTTCCAACTTCACGTTCATCTTTAAGATTGATACAAACACCGGAGTTAAGGAAAGATAATTCTCTTAATCGTTTTGATAATTTGTCATAATGATATTCAACATCAGTAAAAATCTCTCGACTTGGTAAGAAATAGACTTCCGTACCCGTTTTTTCAGTCTCACCAACAATTTCTAATTTAGTGACTGGATCGCCTAATATATAATCCTGTTCGTGTATTTTTCCATTTCTATAAATGGTTAATTTTAATTTTTCTGATAGGGCATTAACTACTGATACACCAACACCATGTAATCCACCAGATACTTTATATGAATTATCATCAAATTTACCACCAGCATGCAGTACGGTTAAAATGACTTCCGCTGCCGAGCGGCCTTCTTCTTCATGCATATCAACTGGAATTCCACGACCATCATCTTTAACAGTCACTCCACCATCCGTATGGATAATGACATCAATATTTTTACAGTGACCTGCTAAAGCTTCATCAATTGAATTATCAACGACTTCAAATACCATGTGATGCAAACCTGAGCCATCATCGGTATCACCAATATACATACCTGGTCTTTTTCTAACTGCATCCAGACCTTTTAATACTTTAATATTCGAAGAATCGTAAGTATTGCCTTCGCTCATAAAATCTTGAACTCCATTTAGATAGGGTAGGATTATTTAAAAACAATCCATTTTATTGATTAAGAAGTTGATTAAATGACTATTATACTCGATATCTCATTAATCTTCCTGTATTTAGTCTTCATTTAATACAATCATTAATCCACAGTTTATATACAAGTTATACATAAGTTATTAACATTTTATTGGTATCGTTCTAATCATGTTCCACGTGAAACAATTTATAATCTTCTTTGTTAATAAAATTATATTTTGAAGAATTAGTCGTTGTTACAAATATCTGACTATTGAAGGTATGCAGTATTTTAAATAAGATTGAAAGATTAGATTCATCAAGTTCACTATCAATATCATCAAGAAGTAAGATATTATTTTCACGATTATTTTCAAGCTCAATCAAATATCTAAATTGTGCCAAAATAAGACAGATTATTACGATTTTTTTCTGCCCACGAGACAGAATATCTTTGGCCATATTTTTTTTAAAAGAAATCCTAAGTTCACCTCTATGAGTACCAAAGCGAGTAAAACCTGCAGATAAATCTTCATTTATTTTTTCTTTAAGATAATCATCATAAGATAAGTCTTTACTCCAACCCCGATAATACTTAAGAACAATTTCATCAGCTAAAGAAACCGAAAATGATTTTAGGTATTCAAGAAAGTAAGGTGTGATTTTTTTTATCTGATTAACTCTAAAAAGATCTAATTTGGTATTCAACTCTACTAGTTGAGGAGTCCAACAATCTAATAATTCAAATTGGTCTTTTGATATAGTCTGATTTAATTTAAATGATTTTGAAAAATTAGATAAAAGATTATTACGACTTGAAAGTATTTTTTTATAGGATCGCCAATCAGAAAGAAAATTTGGTTCCACGTGGAACACACCCCAATCGATAAATTTTCTTCTAATCGATGGTCCGGCATCTAATAACGTAAAACTTTCCGGTGTAATTAAAGCAAGAACAACCAAGTTGGTAACAGCTGATAAAGAATTTATTTTCTTAGAGTTAAGATGGAGAACGGGTTGTATTAAATCTTTTGAACGACTAATACCTAAAGTAAAAGAACCTTGATCATCACTGATAAAACGAGAAAAAACAGTACAGGTATTCTCATCATGATTAATGAAACTTTTGTATTTTGAACTACGAAAAGTTTTAGATCTCAATAGAAGATAGACAGATTCTAAAATGGTGGTTTTTCCAACACCATTAGAACCATAAATAATATTGAAAAAAGGATGAGCCTCTAGAGTATATTCTTTTAAGTTTCGGCCATTGTGGATTTTTAATAATTCCAAAGGCATATAAGACTTACTCTAACTTAAAGTCGCATTGGCATAACAACATATTTAGCTGCATCATTATTAAGACCAGAAATAAGACAACTGCTATTTGCATCGGTCAAACTTAAAATAACCTGATCCTCTTTAACGGCATTCAAAGCCTCCACTAGATATCCCACATTAAAACCAATAGAAAATTCTTCACCAGTATATTCTATAGCAAGATGCTCTTCGGCTTCTTCTTGTTCAGGATTATGAACTACTGCAATAAGATTATTTTCCTGAAATTCAAGACGAGCTGCTTTATATTTTTCAGTAGAAAGAACGGCTATTCGTGCCAAAGATTGTTTTAGAATATGACGATCAGCAATAATATTCTTGGTACAAAGTTCAGTCGCAGGAATCACACGTTGATAATCAGGAAAACGACCGTCAATAAGTTTCGTCGTAAAACTGAGTTGATCAAAAATAATATTCATATGACTTGGTGAAATTGAAACATTCAAAGGCGTTTCAACATCTGATAATAAACGATTCAGTTCAGTAATTGCCTTACGTGGTACAATAAGCTGTTGGGTAGTATCTTTTGGAATATTGATCAAATTAGCAAGTGAATCAATACAAGCATAAGCCAAACGATGGCCATCAGTAGCAATTGATCTCAATTCCTCATTATAAATTTCAAACAATAAACCATTAAGATAATATCTGACATCTTGATTCGCCATAGAAAACTGAGTTGAATCAATTAAGAATTTTAAATCACGTTGTGAAATACTAAATTCAGATGATGAACTCATTGGATCAAGATTAGGATAATTCTCAGCTGATAGAGTAATTAAGGTAAAACGACTTTTCTTTGATTTAAGAATAAGTTTATTATCAATTAATTCAAAATTTAAAATAACTCCTGAATCAAGATTTTTACAAATATCAAAAATCTTTTTTGCAGGTACAGTAAAGTCAAAAGAAAGTGAATCATCTTCAATATCAATCACAGTCGTGATTTCTACTTCCAAATCAGTACCTGTAATCGTAAATTTACCATCACTGATACTCACTAAAATATTCGAAAGAATGGGTAATGTTTGACGCTTTTCGACGACCCCAATGACGGATTGTATTGCTGGTAAAAGTTCATCAATACCAATTGAAAATTTCATTAATGAATAATCCTCATAAAAACATTTAATTCAACTTTATTAAAACAAAAATTTAAGATGTCAATTGTCTATGTAAGTTAGTATAGTCTTCTTCAACAATAACTTCTTCACTTCTTAATTCATCTATTTTTCTACAGGCATATAAAACAGTCGTATGATCACGACCTCCAAATGCATCACCAATTTCAGGTAAACTATGATTTGTTAATTGTTTTGCCAATGCCATGGCAACCTGTCTCGGTCTTGCAACAGAACGCGTTCTACGTTTTGAATGTAAATCAGCTACACGTATTTTATAATACTCAGCAACAATCTTCTGGATATTTTCAATAGAAACCTGCTTATCTTGTAAAGCAATTAAATCATGTAAAGCCAACTTAGCAAATTCAACTGAAATTTTTTGTCCTTGAAAACGTGCAGTAGCAATTACTCTTCGTAGTGCACCTTCTAATTCACGGACATTGGAACGAATTCTTTGAGCAATAAAAAAGGCGACATCCTGTGGTAAATCAATATTTGCCTGGGCTGCCTTTGATAATAAGATAGCAACACGAGTCTCAGTATCAGGTAACTCAATTGCAACAGTCAGTCCCCAACCAAAGCGAGATTTCAATCGATCTTCTAGACCTGACACTTCTTTAGGAAAGGTATCACAAGTCATAATTAACTGCTTTTGACCTTCAAGCAAAGCATTAAAAGTATGAAAAAATTCTTCCTGGGTTCTTTCTTTTCCTGCAAAAAACTGGATATCATCAATAAGTAAGACATCAACGGAGCGATAGAAATTTTTGAATTGATCGATGGTCTTATTTTGTAGTGCTGTAATCATCTCTTGAACGAAACGCTCTGAATGCAAATAAATTACTTTAGAATCTGGATTGTCAGACATAATAATATTGCCAAGAGCATGAATCAAATGAGTTTTACCTAAACCAACACCACCGTAGATTAAAAAAGGATTATAGTTATTATTGCTCGTGCCTTCACTTATCGTTTCTACTATCTGCAAAGAAGCAGCACGGGCCAACATATTACACTTACCTTCAACAAAGGTATCAAAACTCATTTCTTTATTTAATGCAGACTGGTATTTTTTAAATCGATTATCATTAATATCAGAATTATTTTTTTGATTTGTATTTTTTAGAGTTGCAGTCACTTGATCAGAAATCGTACTAAAAGTGCCTCCAGAATTATTAGACGGTGAAGAAACACTGGAATTTCTTTGAGAAGTTTTTTTTGAAATAACGTTATCATTACTGCTTTTCGAATCAGAAGATTTCTTATTAATAGTCCCCACCTGCATTTCAACCGTAATCAGATCATCCGATAATTTAGAAATAATATTTGAGATGTTAGATAAAAAACGCTTTTTTACAAAATCGATAACAAATTTATTTGGTGCAAATAGAACAAGTTGTACTTCAGAAACTAATTTTGCCTGGAGGGGTAAAACCCAAATTTTAAATTCTTGGGCAGGAATTTCTTTTTCAAGAGTTTGTAAACATTTTTCCCAAATATCGAATTTCATAAAAACCAACTTAAAAAAATAAAAAATGAAAAAAAACGGGTGTTTTTTTAACAAAAAAGCATCTAAAAAAGACTAAAAAAAACTGATTACTCTGTGGATAAGTCTGTTAATAAGTTATCAGGAACTTGGTTAGATAATGTTGAGAACTGTGTACATTGTATACTATAAAAATTTGATTCACAATTTATCCACACGCAGATCACAAATTACAAAGAAACTTTGAAATCAATTAAGTTTATGATTATACAGGATTTAATTAAAGCGCTAACAGAAAACAGTGCCACTAATAATAAAAATAAATAAATATAGATCATTTATATTATTAAAACATTTTTATTTGAAACTCTAAAAATTTCAAAATTTAAATTGTTAGGAACATTTTTGAATTTTGAAAAAATAAAAAATTGTTGTTTGTATTTGCAAAGCTGTTTTATTTAAAAATATATTGAATTTAAATATTGACTCTGAAGTGAAGAAAAATGTATAATCGCCTGCTCACAAAAGAGCCTTAATATGAATTTAGAGTTTTACCTTTTTCAAAAAGAATTAGAGAACTTTTGATTTAAATGCTTTAATTTTAGAAGAAAAAATACCGAGTAATATGCAATGAAAAGAACATTCCAACCAAGTAATTTAAAGCGTAAGCGTACTCACGGTTTTCGTGCACGTATGGCAACAAAAGCGGGTAGAAAAGTATTAAATGCACGTCGTGCTAAAGGCCGTCACCAGCTAGCTGTATAATATTTACAGTAGATTTTATATGTCTCAAAGAGCACATAAACAATCAGATTTCTTTAAGATATCAATAAATCTGGGGATTATCTGAATTTAAGTAAGTGCTCTGACAGAATGTTATTAAAAATGTATTGTAGAAATTTAAAATCAGTGGTTTATTAAGTTAAATTTTTTACGTCCAATAAATAAACTGCTTTAAAATTTATGTCTGACAATAAAAAAAGCGTTGATCAAAAATTCACTCGCGAACAAAGATTACTCCTTCCCTCAGATTATAAATTTGTATTTAATCAGCCAACACGCTCCTCAGATAAATTACTAACCATTTTAGCCAAACATAATCAGACTAAAGATCAGGCTCGATTAGGATTAGCTGTAGCAAAGAAATCAGTAAAAACTGCCGTTCATAGAAACAGAATTAAACGTCTCACCAGAGAATTTTTTCGTTTAAATCAGGATAAGTTGGCTTGTGCGGATTATGTGATTTTGGTTCGAAATGGTATTGATAAAATGGATAACGAAGTGATTACACAATCACTTGCCAAACAGTTTAATTATTTAAGAAAAAAACTAGCGTAAGAAGATTTTAGTTCTAAGTTTTGAATAAAATATCCTTAAATAATTATTCATAACAAACAAGCCTTATTCTCTCTAATCTGGTAAAATCCCTTCTTGCGATCGTAACTTGAAAAAAAGCTTGCAAAAATGAGTGCATATTGAAGTGGCACAAGGTGTGAGACATTGACTGTTTTTCAGAAAATTGCATTAGGTATCCTGACAGGATACAAATATCTCATCAGCCCAGTATTAGGAAACAACTGCCGCTATTTACCCAGTTGCTCCTGTTATACGCATACAGCCATCGAACGTTTTGGTGTGTTGCGAGGGAGTTGGATGGGCTTAAAACGGATTCTAAGGTGTCACCCTTTTCATCCTGGGGGACTCGATCCAGTTCCAGAAGTGGATACTGAGAAAAAAACGATTGACTCAACAAATAACACTATTTAAATAATCTTTAGAAGATATAGACAAATACAAACTATGGATACACAACGTTTAATTTTATTCGCAGCTTTTATGCTGATTTCAATGTCACTTTGGCAGTCCTGGCAAATGCAGGTTAATCCTCCACCAACCAGAACCATTAGTGAAGTATCGGGAAACAATGAAAGCCCAGTTGCTACACCTGCGTCTGATTTGCCTTCAGTACCTGTGACAGCTAATACGGGACAAAATGCTCAAACCGTTAGCACACCTTCTGTTGCAGAAAAAATGAAAAGTGGGCAACGTGTCAGTGTAAAGACTGATGTATTTGATCTTGAAATTGATACTATTGGTGGTGATATCAGACGAGTGGCATTATTGGATTATCCAGTGGATGTCAATACTGATCCTAGTCCTGTTGTCCTAATGAACGATAAGTCAGGTTTATTTTTTATTAGTCAAACAGGCCTATTAGCTTCTTCAAAAGACAGCAATTATGCGCCTGATCATAATGTCAGTTATAAAATTGATAAATTAAGTTATGAGTTGGGTAAAGAATCAGAATTAAAAGTCCCTTTAACCTGGACTTCTGAAGATGGTTTATTTACTTTGACTAAGATTTATACTTTTTATCCAGGTAAATATAAGATTGATGTTGAGCATAAGATGACTAATAACTCAGATATCGCCTGGCAAGGTCATTTGTATCGCCAATTACAAAGGACAAATGTTGAACAAGCCAGTATGTTTTTACACACTTATACCGGTGGTATGATTTCTAAAGAAGTAGATGGATTTGAAAAAATTGATTTTCCTGAAATGGCGGAAGTTAATTTAAGTCGAGCCAATACCGGTGGTTGGGTTTCAATGATCCAACATTATTTTATGGGTGCCTGGATACCACCACAAAATAGTCAAGAAAATTACTATACACGTGTATCAAATAAAAATACTTCTGATCCTCATTACATTATTGGTAGCATTTCACCTTCACAACTTGTTAATCCAAAATCAACCATAGCATTAAAAGATGTTCTTTTTGTTGGGCCTAAATTACAAACGCATATTAACGAATTAGCACCTGGTCTTGATAGTACAGTTGATTATGGTTTCTTATCAGTTATAGCACATCCGATTTATTGGTTATTGGATCAAATTCAGAATGTGGTTAATAATTGGGGTTGGTCAATTATTTTCTTAACTATAATTATTAAGGCTCTATTTTATAAGTTATCTGCAGCCTCTTATAAATCAATGGCGCATATGCGTAAAGTAACGCCACGCCTCAAGGCTATTCAGGAACAATTTAAAGATAACTCCGCTGAGAAAAATAAGGCAATGATGGAGTTGTATAAGAAAGAGAAAATTAATCCTTTGGGTGGTTGTTTGCCAATTCTTGTACAGATACCCGTCTTCATTGCTTTGTACTGGGTTTTATTAGAAAGTGTCGAATTGCGTCAGGCTGATTTCATGCTTTGGCTAAATAATTTGTCAGCACCTGATCCTTATTATGTATTGCCATTGATTATGGGTGTTTCAATGTTTGTTCAGCAAAAATTGAATCCAGCACCAATGGATCCTGTTCAAGCAAAAGTCATGATGATGTTACCCATTATCTTTACTGTATTTTTTGCTTTCTTCCCTTCAGGACTGGTTTTATATTGGGTTGTAAATAACTTGTTGTCTATTGCACAACAATGGTATATCACTCGCTCAATTGAGAATGCCTAATCCATCTGATTCTGCGGTCACTGCTATTACTACGATCGCTGCACTAGCTACCGCCCCTGGTCGAGGGGGCGTTGGTATCATTCGTTTATCCGGCCCAAAATCTTTGTCGATTGTTGAAAAAATTATTCAGCAAACCCCAAAACCTCGTTATGCACATTACCTCCCATTTTTTGATGAAAATGATCAAGAAATAGATGCGGGTATTGTTTTATATTTCCCTGGACCTAATTCATTTACGGGAGAAGATGTTGTTGAGTTACAGGGGCATGGTGGTCCAATTGTTATGGACATGCTGTTACAACGCGCCTTTACTTTAGGAGCAGAAGCAGCAAAGCCAGGTGAATTCAGTGAAAGAGCTTTTTTAAATGATAAATTAGATTTAGCTCAGGCAGAAGCCATTGCTGATTTAATTGATGCCAGCAGCGAACAAGCCGCACGTTCTGCTTTACGTTCTCTTCAAGGTGATTTTTCAAAATTAATCCATGAACAAGTGGAAGCTCTGATCAGATTGAGAATTTATGTTGAAGCCGCCATTGATTTTCCTGAAGAAGAAATTGATTTTTTATCAGATGGTAAAGTTGAAAATGATACTCAAACCATATTGTCTGATTTACAAAATATTCTTATAAAAGCAGAACAAGGCTGCTTAATGAGAGAAGGCATGAGTGTGGCTATTGCTGGACAACCGAATGCAGGAAAATCCAGTTTACTCAATGCACTTTCTGGAAAAGAATCAGCAATTGTCACCGATATTGCTGGCACAACAAGAGATGTTTTAAAAGAAGAAATTAATATTGATGGTATGCCTTTACATATTATTGATACAGCTGGTTTGCGTGAAAGTGATTGTGAAGTCGAAAAAATTGGTATTGAGAGAGCATGGAATGTGATTGAAAATGCTGATCAGATATTATTAGTGGTTGATGAAAATACTATTGATGATGCATCCAGCATTGAAATTAATAAACAACTACTAGAACAGTTCCCCGATTCAATCGATATTACATTGATACATAATAAAATTGATAGAACCAATAAAGAGCCTGAAATTATTAAAGGTGAACATAGGACTCAAATTTATTTGTCAGCCAAAGAAAACCAGGGCATAGAATTACTCAAAGAGCATTTAAAACAATGCATGGGTTATCAAAGTGCAGGGGAAGGCAGTTTTATGGCAAGACGCCGACATCTTGAGGCTATCAATAAAGGCATTCTATCAGTTGAAAATGGTTTGTCACAATTGCAGGAATTTTCTGCCGGAGAACTTTTAGCAGAAGAACTACGCCAAGCTCAAAATTATCTCTCAGAGATAACGGGTGAATTCACATCAGATGATCTGTTAGGCAGGATTTTTACAAGCTTTTGTATTGGAAAATAACTTAATTTGTTTTTCATCAAATTACATGTTTTTATAAAATAAGAACTTTTATTTCTTTGAGAAATTACTTGGTGGTTTGCCTAAATTTCGTCTGAACATAGCGACAAAAGCACTGGGGCTTTGATATCCTAATTCAAATGCAATTCGTGTCACAGATTGTCCTTGTTCAAGCCTTTCAATAGCTTCAAGCAAACGTAATTGTCTACGCCACTGGCCAAATGTCATATTGGTTTCCTGATGAAATAATCTTGCTAAAGTACGAGCACTTGTATTGGAAATCACAGATAATTCTTCAAGGCTTCTATTATCTGATGGCTCTGAAATTAAATGATCAATCACTCGTTTAAGACGTTTTTCTTGGGTAATAGGTAAATGCAAATTAGTCTGCTTAAGGTTTTTCATTTGATCTATAATGACTTGCATCAGTCGTTGTTCAGCTCCCTTGGCTGAATAAGCATTTCCTATTTCAATAGCACTTTCAAGTAATGATTTTAATAACGATGACATATGAACAACACTGCAGTTAATCGGTAAATCATTGATAGCTGAAGGATCAATGAAGAGAGTTAAAATATTCACTGAGTCAATTGCAATTACTTCATGTTTTATATTGGGTGGTACCCAAACTGCTTGATCGGTTGGTACTAGCCACGCACCTTGTGTACTCACAATTCTCACTATACCTTTACGGGCATATAAAAGTTGTCCCCTTGGATGAGAGTGTAAAGAAATGTGATGTGCACCTTCAATCGTAATATCCATTGAAATAACAGGCAAATTTGCATCAATAATATAGCCTAATTGTGTTGGTGAAATTTCTGTCAGTTTCTCTATATTCATTGTCTTATTATAGATAAATTGTCACTTATAAAAAAAGGATAATGAATCTATCATTATTAATAGTTTGTATAAATACCCATGTTTAAAAAAATAAAGATACATAGACAAAGCATAGTCATTCCAAAAATTTCTACGAATGTATTAATTTTCTTCCTCATGATTATTTCTATAGCGATTATTTTATTTTTATCTTCATCGTTTTTAACTGAATATGAATTAAAAATCTCAGTATTGCTTATGTTTGTTATTTCTTGTTGGGCAACAGGAGTTATTCCAGAACATATTACTGCATTACTCTTCTTTTTTAGTTCCATAATTTTTTCACTTGCACCTACTGAAGTTGTATTCTCTGGTTTCACATCTGCTGTATTTTGGCTGGTTTTTTCAGGTCTTATTATTGGAATTGCTATTAATGAAACAGGTTTAGGAAAACGATTTGCAAATAAAATTGTGAAACATATTGAAGGAAGTTATTTAAGAATCATTTCGGGTATGGTTGTTATAGGTGTTATTTTTAGCTTTTTGATGCCTTCTGCAATGGGAAGGATTGTTTTATTAATCCCTATTGCGCTTGGTATTGCAGATCATTTTGGTTTTTCTCCTGGTTCAAATGGCCGAACAGCGATTATCTTAGCGATGATTTTTGGAACCTTTATTCCTGCATTTGGAATTTTGCCAGCAAATGTTGCTAATATGATTCTTGTTGGTCTTGCAGACAATCAATTAGAAATCTCTTTTTTATATGGTGAATATTTTTTACTCCACTTTCCGATTTTAGGATTATTGAAAGCAGTTATCATCATTTTGTTGTTGGTATGGATTTACCCTGATTCTCCACCCAGTAAACAGTATAGAGAATTATCATCAGATAGATTATTATCAAAAGATGAATCAATACTTTTAACATTGATTGCTCTTTTATTGATTTTATGGGGAAGTGATTTTTTGCATCATATTTCACCTGCCTGGGTTGCAATGGGTGGAGCAATATTCTTATTATTTCCAGGAATAAATATTGTTAATCAAAAAAATTTTCAAGAAAAAATTAATATTAATTCACTTTTGTTTGTTGCTGCTATTTTAGGATTTGGTGGTGTGATTAATTCATCAGGTTTTGGTGATGTTTTAGCACAAAGCTTTTTATCCACATTGTCTCTAGAAAAAGGAGACAATTTCTTTAATTTTATATTACTGAGTTTTGTAGCAGCAATATTAGCTTTTATTACTACTTTGCCAGGAGTACCTACTGTATTAACCCCTTTATCAACTCAGCTATCACAGGCAACAGGCTTACCATTAGAAAGTGTTTTGATGACTCAGGTTATTGGTTTTTCGACAGTGATTTTCCCCTATCAAGCACCTCCAATTTTAGTGGGCTTACAGATGGCAGGAGAAAACATTTCTATAGCGATTAAATTTTGCCTTTGGTTAACCTTTTTAAGTTTAGTTATTTTGATACCTATAAACTATATCTGGTGGAAATATCTCAATTATATCTAGATACTAAGTAGAGCTTATTTTGATTATCAATAAGTGATTGTATACTACTTATAAAATTTTACTTCTCTCGGTATTTTTTATGACAATCTTTGCATGACTGACCAATGTCTCGCAATAACTCTGTTGCTTGTTCCTTTTTACCTTGTTCAATTAATGAAACGAGTTGTCCAGAAAACTTTACCAGAGCATCTGCTTTTTCATTAAAATCAGGCTTGTTTTCCCAAAGGGATTCCTTAGCATCAGTTTCACCAAAATCAGAGCCTTCTGGGAAACCAGTAGAAACCATTTTTGCCATATTATTTAAGCCTTGAGCTTGAGGCAACCATTGATCAGGTTGAGTAATTCTTCCTGCAGATAGTAGTTTTAAGGATTTATAGTGCATAGAGATGGTTTCCATCATATTTTGTCGATACTTAATGACATCATCTGACTCATCTTCTGAAAAGACAGCATAAGAATAAAAAATTGAACAACAAAAAATAACCATAGAAATAGTATGTTTCATAAATTACCTATATGTGAATTATTTTGAAAAAAAAG
Organism: Gammaproteobacteria bacterium; assembly: GCA_026196615.1. GTDB lineage: Bacteria > Pseudomonadota > Gammaproteobacteria > GRL18 > GRL18 > GRL18. Next base: position 31,967 of record JAPHSW010000210.1, read on the forward strand.
TTCTGAGCCAATTGATTCCCTATCTTATTTTAGTTTGTTTATAGTATCAATCGTTGATTAAAACATTCTGGATTTGATATTTGTAATGTAATGATTGAAGAAAATCTAAGTATTGTTCTAAAATGAATCTATTAGAACAAATAAAACCATCTCTTATAAAAATTTAAATTATCAATACTAAGAGTGGACATTAATTGGACAGTTAAATACAAAATCAAACAATGAAAAATAAAACCAGATTATCCATTACTGAAGCTATCAATCTTTCAGGTGTTTCAAGAAGTCAATTCTACTCAAAGTATATTAATAAAGGCCGGATATCAAAATTACGTGATGAAAATAATAAAGTTTATATTGATTCTTCTGAGCTTTTCAGGGTATTTCCAAATAGTGTAATTGATGATGCTAATACAGATTGTTGTCCTAAATTAAAAATATTAGAACAGCAATACATATTAATAAAACAGGAAAATACTTACCTAAAAGAACAGCTTGAACATTATAAATTACTTGAAAAACGAGGCTATGAACGTGAAATTGGTTTGCAATCAACAATAAAGCACTACCAAAGATCATTACCGAATCCTGATACAGAACAGAAAAAAGATAAAAAGAAACAGAAGAAAACAAAAAAGAAAAAATAAACACATCGATAAATTGTATTGAGTCAGAGCTAACCTGGTATTTCTAAAAATTAGCATTCGACATAATCTGATAATTAATAAGAATTTGACAAACAGGACTTACTCAATAAAAGGCGTTTTTCTCCTACCTTGAGAGACGGGGAACGATGAACCAGGCCTGCATTTTTATTTCCTTTCCATAATTCACCTTTCATCAGTGCCATATCACAATTTTTCAGGTGCTGTATATCTTTAACATTCTGATATATACCAGATCCTTCATCAGGAAGGCTATTGTTTCCTGTGCTGAGCTTGGTACGATGAACCGTATATTCAATTCAGTAGCACTTCCCAGATAGGGAGTGATCAAACGATAAGGTACTTTATCTACATGAAACCATGGACACATTGTTCGGTCTAGAACAGTTAAACACAGCCTTGCCTGTTTCAGATCAAAACTTATATTTGAGTGATTTTTCGGGATGATATCTATTGGTTTTATGGTGGTCATTTCTTCTACCTAGTGAATTAACAACTAACGGTGTAATAAAAATATCTATATGATATGATATAATGTATCATTTGTATTTAACGGAGCCAGTTGTGATGTGATAAAAGTTAAAAATCATGTAGATCACTGATCAACTCAAGGTGCAGGTGAGCTAAGCCTATAGTCAATAAAATCCATTTGAGGAAATAAAATGCATAAAATACAGGCCATAATTGAATATGCAGAAAAACACTGCAAAGAACACGGTGCCCGTCTGACCGATAAACGTAAGCAGATCCTCACTGGCTTGTTGCAGTCAGAAAGAGCTTTGTCTGCTTATGAACTGGTGGAATATTGTAAAAGTGAATTTGGTGAAAAAATCCCGGCAATGTCTGTTTATCGTATTCTGGACTTTCTTCAAGATGAGCAATTGGTACACAAACTCAATCTGGCCAATAAATATGTCGCATGTGCTCATATTACCTGTAATCATGACCATGAAGTACCGCAGTTTTTAATTTGTGATAATTGCCAAAAAGTTAAAGAAATCAGCATCAATAAGTCAACAATTGATACCTTACAACGCAATGTAGAAAAAGTGGGCTTCCATTTGGTCAGCCCTCAACTGGAAATGAACTGCATTTGCGAACAATGCTTGAATAAAGCGGCTTAAATTAAACAAAGAAACTCAAATGAAAAATATATTAGCAATTTCTGATAAATTAGCCATTAGTTTGTCATTCCTTTGTACACTACATTGTCTAGTTTTGCCACTGGCCTTAGTCTTGATGCCATCATTGGCTATTTTACCTTTTGAAGATGAAGCCTTTCATCAGGGATTGCTCATAGCAGTAATACCCATAAGTACCTTTGCGCTGACGATGGGGTGCAAAAAGCACAAACGTTACCGCCTATTATTACTCGGTGGCATAGGTTTATGTATCTTAATCACGTCTGCAATTTTAGGACATGATTCACTTGGTGAAACTTGGGAAAAAACACTTACTGTGATTGGGGCTTGTCTCATTGCATTGGGACATGTCTGGAATTATCGTTTATGCCAACGTCAAAAAGATTGTGGTTGTCATGAATAAAAATGTCAATAATCAATTTCTTATCAGGGAATGTATTCTTAATGAATGATAAACAGACGAAATTTGTCCCGGTGCCAACCAATATCATAACCGGATTTTTAGGCGCGGGAAAAACATCTGTTATTTTGCATCTGATCAAGAATAAACCTGCAGATGAACGTTGGGCTGTCCTGATCAATGAATTTGGTGAGATTGGTGTCGATGGTAGTTTGGTTGGAGGTCAGTACTCAGAGAAGCAAGGCGTGTTTATTCGAGAAGTTCCCGGTGGCTGTATGTGTTGTGCAGCAAGCTTACCCATGCAAATTGCTTTGAACTTACTGCTCTCTCAAGCAAAACCTGACCGCTTGTTGATTGAGCCAACGGGACTTGGCCATCCTAAAGAAGTCTTACAGGTGCTTTCAGGCGAACATTACCAGGAAATACTATCCTTACAAAAAACACTAACCTTGGTTGATGCACGAAAACTATTGGATGAGCGTTATACAACCCATGAGACATTTAATCAGCAAATAGCGATGGCGGATACTGTTATCGGTAATAAGCTGGATTTATATCAAGATGAAGACAAAACACGGTTAACTGCTTATGTTAAAGAACAAGGCCAACCTCATGCAAAAATCATCTTTTCACAACAGGGTAAAATCACCATTTCGGAGTTAGAAGGAGCAATATCGAATCACTTTTTCAACCCGCATTATCACCATCACACAAGTGAAGAAAGGGCACTAGCTTCAGATATGCCAATACCTGAATGCGGTTTCATTAAAGCCATTAATGAAGGAGAAGGGTTTAAAAGTGTTGGCTGGCGATTTTCATCAGATAAAATATTCAATTACAGTCAATTATTGACATTCTTAAGTGGGCTCAGTGTTGAAAGATTGAAAGCTGTGTTTATCACCGAAGTGGGGATATTCGGCTACAATCTCACAACAGATACACTAACAGAAGTGGAACTTGATGATTGTCTGGAAAGCCGTATTGAAATCATTTCAGATCTTTTTAATGACTCTCTTGAAACACAGTTAATGGATTGTATGGAAGTCTGAACGTTTAATTGTAATAACAGAATGAATTGCTGCTTTTATAAAGTATACGTTAGCATGGAATTAGTGTTCACTGTAGAAATTGAGATTAGTTGAAAAATTCTCTATTCAGCTTTGATTGATGTTTTTTTAGTCATTAGTTATCTTGTAATGATAATGAAACTTGTTATTATATATAATGTTATTTTATACAGTATTAATATTGGCACAGTCAATCTTGATTAAAATGTGTACTAGTAATAAATGAAGCGTCATAGAAACAACCTATTATATTCTTTATTGATAAGTATTCTCTTGCTTATTGGGCAATTGAGTGTGCTTGTTCATGCTGAAGAACATCCTTTTCATGATTCCCATGAATCTTGTGGTGTTTTTGTTGCTGCAGAACATGTAGACAGTACTCTTGATTCTGGACAAATCACTTTACCTGCCATAATAAATGATACTGCAGATGTTTGTTTTATCATTTCTAAACTATCTGCTTCACTGAGTGTTTATCAAGCTCGAGCTCCACCTTTTTATTCGTAATCCCCTACAAATTAATTCATCGTTATAAATACCGATTATTTGTAACTAATTTTCTAGATTACGGAAGAAATACTCATGCGTAAAAAATTTATTGTGGCTGCAACAATTGCAGCCATGTCAAACATTAGCCCTGCGTGGTCCAATAGTGATATTGATGCTCTCAAAAAACAAGTTGAAGCATTAAAGAAAGACTATGAACAACGTATTAATTCATTAGAAACAAGATTAAAAAAATCGGAAGAAAAAGCACTATTAGCGCAACAAAAAGTGGATCAAGTGGCTGATACTGTTGAAAAAACAAAATCTACTTCAAAGACAGGAAGTAATAATTTTAATCCTGAGATCAGTGTAATTCTTGATGGCCGTTATGCTGACTTTGAAAATGATTCAGATGATTATGAAATCCCCGGTTTTATGTTAGGTAATGAAGCGGGTTTAGGCGAAGATGGCTTTTCAATTGGTCATACAGAAATCTCACTTAGTGCAAATATTGATGATCAGTTTTATGGTAAAGCGACGTTAGCAATTCATGAACATGATGGTGAAACCGAAACTGAACTGGAAGAAGCTTATGTTCAAACCATGGGTCTAGGGAATGGGCTGACTATAAAAGCTGGACGCTTTTTTTCTGCCATTGGTTATTTAAATGAACAACATGAACATTCATGGGATTTTGCAGATGCTCCTTTAATTTATCGTGGCTTATTTGGAAATCGACTTCGTGATGATGGGTTACAAGTAACTTATGTTGCACCAACTGATTTATTCCTGCAAGTTGGTAGTGAATTATTTCGTGGTGATCGGTTTCCAGGAGGAGGGGATCATGATGGTGTTGGTGCGTGGACTGCTTTTGCTAATATTGGTGGAGATATTGGTATAGAACACAGCTGGCAGCTTGGTTTTAATCACTGGCGTCAAAATGATGTTGATGATCGTACCAGTGATGGTCACAGTCATGGAGGTGGTATAGCTGAAACACCATCATTTACTGGAGATAGTAAGATCAACTCATTGGATCTGGTCTATAAATGGGCTCCCAATGGCAATCCAGATAGACGCAATTTTAAATTCCAGTTTGAATATTTTGATCGTCGTGAAGATGGCAATATTACAATGCTTAATAGTGGGCCACCAGAAGAAATGTCAACTTATGATGGTCAGCAGGATGGTTGGTATGCTCAGGCTGTTTATCAATTTAAGCCTCATTGGAGAACAGGTATTCGTTACGATCGACTCAGTAGCAATAATAAAGGTTCAGATTATGATGTTTTAGTTGAAGCAGGCTTGGATGATGAAGGACATACTCCTGAACGTTATAGTGCAATGCTAGAATGGTTGCCCAGTGAATACAGTCGGATAAGATTACAATTTAATCATGATGATTCTTATAAAGACTCAGATAATCAGCTCTTTTTACAATATACCTTTAGTTTGGGTAGCCATGGTGCACACCAATTTTAGGAGGTTTAGAAATGTTTTATCAATTAAAAAATCGTCTATTGGTGATGCTCGTTTTAGTTATTAGTTCGGGAAATAGCTATTCAGAAATTAATGTTTTTGCTTGTGAGCCTGAATGGGCATCATTAGTGAAGACTTTAGGTGGCAATAAGGTCAGTGTTTTCAGTGCAACAACAGCATTACAGGATCCACATCATATACAAGCTCGTCCGAGCTTAATAGCAAAAGCTCGTCGTGCAGATCTTCTGGCTTGTACCGGAGCTGAATTAGAAGTGGGTTGGTTGCCCCTATTACTAAGAAAATCTGGTAACGGCAAGATTATGCCTGATAAGTCTGGTTATTTTATGAGTTCAGATCATGTCACTTTATTGGAAAAGCCAAAATTGCTGGATCGTAGTCAAGGGGATGTTCATGCTGATGGTAATCCACATATTCACCTTGATCCACATAGAATTACTCAGGTCGCTAAAGCTTTGTTTAATACTTTAAGCAGTATTGATCCAGATAATCATGATTATTATCAAAAAAACTGGATGAATTTTAAAGATACGTGGACAAAAGCAATTAAAAAATGGGAATTACAAAGTCAATCATTAAGTGGCAAAAAAATTGTTGTTAATCACAATAGTTGGGTTTATCTTGAAGACTGGTTAAATTTAAAACGAGTGGCAACATTAGAACCAAAACCAGGTATAGCACCAAGCAGTACACACCTGGCACAGGTTTTATCTCAATTGAAACAAAATCAGGCAGATATGATCCTTTATGCAACTTATCAGGATAGTAAAGCGGTTCACTGGTTGGAGGAAAAAACTAATATTCCTGTCGTTGCATTACCTTTCAGTGTCAGTAATGATGAGACCTTGTTTCAGTGGTATGAAAAAATCATAAATCAGCTCATGAGTATTAAATAATGAGTTTTGATGGAATGACGTTTAGTATCCTTGGACCAGCTTTTATAGCTGGTCTTCTTGTTGTTGCTACTCATGTACCACTAGGACAAGAAGTACTCAAGCGAGGTATTATTTTCATCGATTTAGCTATTGCACAAATTGCTGGATTGGGTGTTATTTTATCCCATCAACTGGGTTGGGAGTCACATGGATGGGCAGTGCAATTAGCTGCATTAAGTAGTGCACTAATTGGTGCCTGGATTTTAAGTTTGATGGAGAAATTCTGGGGCTCAATTCAAGAAGCACTGATTGGCGTGATATTTATTTTATCAGCAACGGCGAGTATTTTATTGTTGGCAAACAATCCTCAGGGAGGTGAGCACCTCAAAGAATTATTAGTTGGGCAAATTCTATGGGTTACCTGGGAGCAACTTATTCCAATGGCTTTAATGAGTATAGCAATATTAATTGCGTGGTTTAAGTTCAGACAATATTGTCATCGTATGGGATTTTATTTGATTTTTGCTATGGCTATCACCAGTTCGGTTCAATTGGTTGGTGTTTATCTGGTTTTTGCAAGTCTTATCATTCCAGCTATTGCAAGTAATAATTATAAAGAGAAACCAGCATTATTTATTGGCTACATTGTGGGTGTTTTGGGATATGGCTTAGGATTGATATTTTCTTCAATAATCGATTTACCAAGTGGTGCAGTTATTGTCTGGGGTATTGCTATTGTTTCATTATTACCACAGTTTATTTTCAAGAAAAAACAGCTATTTCAAAAATCTTAGCTTTAGATAATTAAGTTAACACGCACTTATAGTTTATTTATTTCATTGTTATTGCGGCTTTAAATGAGAGTAGATATTTATCCCCATTAAAGCTATAAATATAATAATGAAATATTCAAACTATCAAATCCTCATTCTTATTTTTACTCTTTTTTGTATCAATGTGAGTTTTGCAGAACAGCTCCTATTAACAGAAGAAGAAAAAAAATGGTTGCAACAACATCCTGTCATACGCATTGCTTTTGATAAAAACTCCCCACCGTTTGAATGGCAAAATCAAAAAGGTATATACCAGGGTATTTCGGTAGATATGATTGGATTAATTGAGAAGCAGCTGAATATAAAATTTGAACGAGTTGAATCAAAAAATTGGACAAAAATATTAGAGGATTTTAAAGCTGGAAAAATTGATGTATTGCCTGCAATAGCAAAAAATGAAAAAAAAGAACTTTTCATGAATTTCACTAAAACACATATCAGTGTACCAGGAGTTATTATATCATCAAAAAAATTTAGTGGTATCAGTGACTTATATGGAAAAAAAGTAGGTGTTGTGCGAGATTATATTTGGGATGATATCGTGAGTGAGCATGATGATGAAGTAGATATTGTTCGATTTGAAAGCACTCAAATGGGCATAGAAATGGCTGTATTGGGCGGTATTGATGCCATGGTCAGTGATTTGGCTTCGGTCAGTTATATTATAAATAAAGAGGCAATCAGTAATTTACAAGTTGTTCCAGTTAAGCGTGAACAAAAGAAAAATTTAGAATTAGCTACAGGTGTAAGAAAAGATTGGCCAATATTTCAAAGCATTTTACAAAAAGCAATTGATAGTCTGGAACAGGAAAAAACAAAGAATATCTATGATAAATGGATTCAACTCAAAAAAGTGTCATTTTGGCAAGCCAGCCAATTTAGAAATTTTGTCTTGATCTTAGTCTTAGTGATTATAGGTATTTTTTCATTAATACTATTATGGAATCGCTCTTTGAAGTTACAAGTTGCACGACGTTCCGAACAATTAGATAAAGCAAATAACCAATTAATTCATGCTGAGAAAATGGAATCCATTGGTCGTTTGTCTGCTGGTGTTGCCCATGAAGTGAAAAATCCATTAGCCATATTACAAATGAGTGTGGATTATTTAAAAGGGGAAAAAAATGATGAAACGATTAGCACTATTTTAGATGATATGGATGATGCTATTATCAGAGCTGATAGAGTCATAAAAGGCTTACTAGATTTTTCCAGAGAAAAAGAATTGCAAGTGATTCAGGGTAATATCAATGAAGTAATTGAACAATCATTAAAATTAGTGAGTCATGAACTTAAACATCGTAATATTCAATTAAAAACAGACTTATCAAATGATTTACCTGAATTAGGAATGGATAGAAATCGTTTGCAGCAAGTATTTATTAATTTATTTATGAATGCAGCTCATGCCATTAGTTCTTCAGATAATAAATTATCAGAAATTTATGTGAGTTCGAGTTTGTCTGAAATTAATGATCATCAACTGCTTGACGATAGTGAGGGGATTTTTCATCAACATGAGCCAGTTTTGATTATTACTATTTTAGATACAGGGACTGGTTTAGATGAAAAAAGTGAAAATGAGGTCTTCGAACCTTTTTTTACAACGAAACCATTAGGTGAAGGAACAGGTTTAGGTTTATCAGTTTCAAAAACAATCATTGGTCTTCATCATGGTATGATTACTATGAAAAACAGAAGGGACATTGAGAAGGGTGTTGAAGTGAAAATTTATTTTGTGATTAAAGGAACAAAAAGTACATGACAAAAAAAATATTAGTTGTTGATGATGAAGTTGTATTAACAAAAATGGTCAAAATGAATCTGGAAAGAACAGGTAATTATGAAGTTCAAACAGTCAATGAGGGTCTCAAAGCTTTACAGGTAGCACGAGAATTTAGACCGGATTTGATCTTTATGGATGTCATGATGCCAGATATGAGTGGTGATGAAGTGATTGCTGAAATTCGTGAAGATCCAAATCTTTCAACAATTCCTTATGTTTTTATGACAGCTATTGTTAGTAAAACAGAAACAGAAGAAATGGGCAGTACTATTGGTGGTAATGAGTTTTTAGCAAAGCCTGTTAAAACTGAAGAATTAATTAAAACAATAGAACGTATACTTGGTTAAACAATCAACTGAAAACAATTGGTTGGTTTATATGATTTTGTGTAGTGATAAAACACTTTACACAGGCATTACGACTGATATCGAAAAACGCTTTGCTCAGCATGAAAATAAAAAAGGAGCAAAGTATTTTTATGGACGTTCACCAGAAAAAGTAGTTTATCTGGAAGAAGGTTATGATCGTAGTACAGCCAGTAAACGAGAGTATGAAATTAAAAAATATTCTCGAATAAAAAAAATGTCATTGATTGAGAGCTATACATTAGAGCTTTAAGTTAGAACTTTTTATTAGAATAAGAGTTAGAGATTTGATCCATCTTTCTGAAAAAAATCTAAATGTTTAAGTTTTGAATTTTTTTACATCTGAAATGAATTGAAGTATTAAGGATTGTTTGTTTTTACTGGCATAGCGTATTTGAATATAGTTATCGATAATATTTAGAATATTTAATTTCTGTTTAGGAAATTTCTTGATGGCTTTTTGTTTGATAGCCTCTGGACCTTCACTGAGTTGTAGTGACATTCCCGCATAATTTAATTTTTCAATAAATTTTGAATAATTTTTATACACGATATCTTTTTGTTGATGATTACGATAAATGTGAATGATCTGAAATATAATAATCAAGCCGGTTATACTGCCAATGAGTAAGAAGAGTAATGTTTCCCAGCCAGTAGTAAACCCCATTAGTTTTAATAATAAATTTTGTTTGGTTTGATCGTAACCTAGTATCCAGTTATTCCAGTTGTTTTTTAAATTATCCATAGATTGTTTTAGCTGCTGACTAAAATTATATAGGGCTGTTTTTTGTTGTGCAGATAGCTTTGGTAAATCGGGTAAATTAAGTGAAGAAAAACTAAGTCGTTCAAGATTTGTTTGAAAAATATCAGGCTCGATACGATGAGGTGGAATCATAGCTGTGGGATCTAATCTTATCCAGCCATCTTCTTCCAACCAAACTTCAGCCCATGCATGTGCGTTTGATTGTCGGACGATATAATAATTGCCGACATTATTTTTCTCAATTCCCTGATAACCAGTAACGACACGAGCGGGAATACCTGCTGCACGCATAAGTAAAACAAAACTACTGGCATAATGTTCACAAAATCCCCGCTTTTCATCAAATAGAAATTGATCGCTGGGGTTATCGATCATGGCATTAGGCTGTTTAGTATAAAAGAAAGGCTTATTCTTGAAATAATTTAAGCCAGTTGAAACTATTTCTTTCTTGGAGGTAAAAGAATTTTGCCATGTTTTACCCAGTTGATAGGTTTTGGGATTACTGGTTTTGGGAAAAATTAAAGCATCTTGAAGTTCTGTTTTAATCACAGGGTGAAGCTTAAACTCAGTAGTAGAAAGTACTTGATATTGAGTTAATTGATGAATATTGGTTTTATTGAGTAGTTGTAAATCAGAACTTAGATAATTCCCACGAATAGTATCGCCATTTACACGAGTGGGCATTTCAAGGGCAAATAACCATTTTTTCTTGTGAGGTTCCAGTGTGATGGTATATGCAATGGAATCACTGGTATGTGTGATAATATCTTCAAATTTTCTGCCATGTAACTGAGAGTTTAAAGATAATTGTTTTTTTTGAGACCATAAAAATCCATCAGTTTCACTGAGTACAGGGCCGCGCCAATAGAGTTTGTTGGCTGATGGTGGAGGACCCAGAAAATTGACACGAAAAGCAATTTCATCTGAACTGGCTAAATCGGTGACACTGCCGGGATACATTTTGTCAGACAAACCGGTAGTGCTTGATTGGCCATTTTCTGGCAAACTCCATAAGGGGCCAGGTATGCGGGGGAAAAATAAAAATAATATGATAGCAATTGGTAAAGCTTTGAGAAATAGGCGTCCAATGAGGTAAAAATTGTCAAGCAAAGGGAGTGACTTTTGTGGTCGACGATTAAAAGCACTTAGCATTAATGTGAGTAAGATAATGTTGATAAGAATAAACAAGGTAAGAATAAGATCTTGTGAATGTAAAAAATAAATTACTAAAATAAAATAAGACAGAAATAAAATGACAAAAATATTTCGTCTATCCTGCTCATTTTTAATTTCTAGTAACTTTAAGCAAATCATCATTGAAAGCAGACTTAATGAGGCTTGTTGAGAAAAGGTAATGCCATAATTCATTATAAGAATTACCAATGAAATTAAGAGCAAAATGAACTGAATAAATTTCCCTGGTCGGGGAATAATTCCAAGTGTGTGAAGTGTAAACCATAGTAATACGAAAATAATATAAAGAAAAAAAGAAACTGAAACAGATGAAAGATGAGGAACTAAAATAATAAATAAAATAATAGGTAATAGAGTATGAAGCCCTATGGTGTTTTTGAGTAATTTCTCACGAATAAAACTAAACATTATCAACCTGATACATTGCCAGTTCCCTGAGACATTGATGATGGTGTACTTGTCCCCGACTGATGTTTATGGTTTTGTTGGGTAATATTAAACCGTATCGATCACCTTGCTCTTCAGCATCAATGACTAATCGACATAATTGACGTAATTTATTTTCAGTATCCCCACTGAACTCATTCCAATCTAGCCAATATTCGTGATTATTACCGCCAGTGAATGTTTTACTTAGCATACCTTGTTCACGTGCATAGGCTTTCCAATGAATATGTTTTAAAGACTCACCCTTTTGATAACTTTTAAAACCACTAAAATCATCAAAGCCACGACCTTTTATACCTTGTCCTTCACTATTGGTTCCGTTTAAAGGTTTATGAGAAAACTTATTTTCTGGGTTTGGATAAATGACGGCATCGTTATTGAGCTGAATATTAGTCCATGCTCGAAAAAGACCAAGAGGATAACGAGTTGATATGGTTAAAGGAGGGAGTTCAAATATTCCACGCTGAGTGGTTGGACTGTTTAATTGTAAAAGTGATGTTTCATCAAAGGGTACATCGGTTATTTCTTTCAGAAAAACTTCATTAGATTGAGTCTGTTGATGTGAAAATTGTATAGCAATTGAATATTTAGTTAAATTTTTCTTTTTGCTCATCGATTTGTTGGCTAATTGATCTGTTGATTGACTAATTATTAGTGGCAAACTTAAATTTTGAAAACAAAAAACAGGTTTAACATGAGCAATAGAAAATTGCAGATCTAATAAGTTTTGTTGTGTCATATGCATTGAAATAAGACCAACACCTGCCATTAAAAAAGTACAGAAAAAAACCAGAGAATTATTAAAATTAATGGCAGCTGAAAGCATCAAAAAAATCATAACCGCATAAATAATACCTTCTTTGGTTGGTAAAATATAAATACTATTTGATTTTAGTACGGTTGAATCTTTGCGAGATACACGTTTGAGCAACCAGTGTTGTAATTTGGTTAATAGTTTCATTTCAATTTTATAAATTATTAATCAGTGTTCTTTATATAAAATAATAGAATGAATAAGATATTAAGGGAAGTGCAAATAGAACTAAATCAGAAATAGATGTTTTGAATAAAAAAAATCTTGTAGATACCTCATCTTACTTCTAAAGAGGAAAAGTGGCTTATGAAGTAGTGAAATAAGTAAAAGAGGTCAAAATATTTAACCTCTTTTGCTTTTCTGGAGTTTATTGTAAATGATACTCGCCAGCAGTTTCATTATAAATGAATGTTTCACGACCTTTTAATTTTCCTGAAGCGGTTGGGTTGCTTGCTATGTATTCATTAACACTGCCCATGCTTGCAATATCAGCTTGTTTGAAATCTTCTGGATTAACATATTGTTCATATTCAGTGCTCCATACTGAATTTTTTTCTGAGTTATCACCATAACTTAATATACCCACCTGTGTACTTGTTTGAACTGCAGCCTGGCTGTAAATATTAGATGACTCTTCATAAATGAGATTAGATAAAGAATTGTCAGCCTGAACTGAACCAGTGAAGGTAATAGAAGCGAATAAAGCTGAAGTTAATAAAGTGTTTAAAGTTTTCATAATCGTATTTCCTTTTTTGAGTTTCTTAATGTTTTTATTAAGTATGGGTTTAGTTTAAAGGAAAATTATTTTTGATCTGTTCGTATTGCTACGTGAAAAAATTCGGATAGTACCTAATTAGCAGTTAGTTTTAGGTAATAGTATTTAAGTATTATTAAACATAATAAGTTATTAAAAGATTTTTTTTAATATTGTTCTATACTTTCTTATATAAAAATCCAAATAATAAAAATAAATACCTTCTTTTTCTAAGGTTTAATGGATCTATAGGAAAAATCAATGACTGATAACTTAATATATTTTCGTTTTATTCTTATAGCACTTCTTTCTGTTTTTATGTTGCAATTCAATTCAGCACAGGCAAGTGACTGGATTTACACGACAGTTAAAGGAGATAGTCTCTGGAACTTGAGTGAAAAACATTTAGACAAAGTCACTCGTTATGCTCAACTAAAAAAAATTAATGGTATTAAGGCGCCAAGAATTATGCAACCTGGCACACAGATACGGATACCAATGAAATGGATACGAAGTAATTCCGTGCCTGCAGAAATAGTTTCAGTGGAAGGTAGTGCAGAGCTTTTTCAAGTGAATGGCAATGTAATACAAGAATCTCTTCCCGGCACTTTGATTTATTTGGGTGATAGACTTAAATCTGGACATGATAGCTCCGTAGCAGTGAAATTTGCAGATAATTCAATTCTGACTTTACACAGTGACAGTGTGATTCGATTTGATCATTTAACTGCTCATGGTGTAACAGGGATGGTAGATTCTCGTCTTCATTTACTGGAAGGTCGTATGGATACACGAGTGATACCTGCCAAAGGGCCGGGATCACGTTTTGAAATAAAGACACCTTCGGCGATTAGTGCGGTACGGGGTACTGAATATCGAGCATCGGTAGAAACTGAGTTACAAAGCTCAAATATTGAGGTACTCAAAGGTAAGGTGGCAGTGAGTGGTGCCCAGAAAAAACAATTAATTAAAGCTGGTTATGGAACACAGGTTGCAGCAGGTAAAGCACCGTTACCGCCACAAAAATTGTTAGCTGCACCTAAACTTAATGTTATTGATGAGACGATTCGAAATATTCAATCTATTATTTCCTGGGAACCTGTAGAAGGTGCTTTGCAGTATCGCATTGAGCTTGCCTCTGAAAACCATTTTAATACCATATTATGGCAACAGTCTGGAAGTCATATACGAGCTGCTTTACCTGATTTACCCGATGCACGATATTTTATTCGAGTGCGAGCTGTGGATAAGCTAGGACTTGAAGGGAATAGTACAGTACAGACTATTTTGATTGATGCACGTCCTCAACCACCTATTCAGCTTAAGCCAGCAGAAGGTGATGTGTTACGGGGTAAAATACCAAAATTGCAATGGACTGGCTCTTCAGAAGCAAATACCTATCGCTTAGAAATTGCTTCAGATGGTGACTTTAATCAACTGCTTCTAAAGCAGGATGGTATTAATGAAACTCATTTTTCTCCTTCTGAACTCTCAGAAACGGGCCAATATTTCTGGCGTCTCACAAGTATTGCAACTAATGGAGAAATCGGTCCTGTTGGCACTACCCGTTCTTACGAAATTAAACCGATTCCCGATAAAGTGGATCCTGAAATGAAAACAGCTGATGATGGTCAATTTGTGGCCACCTGGCACTCAGGTGGGCCAGAACTGACGTATCAGGTACAACTGGCATACAATAAAGAATTCAGTGATTTAGAGTTTGATAAGATGACTGATAAACCTGAAATTAGCTTTGCACCAGTCAGTGGTCAGGTGCGTTATCTACGAGTAAGGGCAATAGAATCAGATGGTTATCAAGGTCCATGGGGTGCGAGCCAACAAGTAGCTCCATTACCTGATGAGACTCTCTGGTTGATCCCTGCACTGGGTGTTTTCGGCTTTATTCTACTATTGTAAGCCCGTGAAAATTTCTGAACGACAGAGTTCTTTTCTATACGGCAGTTTTCTGACGATTGTTCTGGTGGTTGGTGGTTTCTTCTTGTCTAAAAGTAGTACTCTGGAACGACTGGATTTAGTCCTCTACGATGTTTTTTTACCCCTACAGAATAATCATATGAGTCAACAGGTGGCGGTGGTTGCTGTTGATGATGTCAGTATTCAGGCCCTGGGTCGTTGGCCATGGCCTCGTCGATATCATGCACAATTATTAGACCGTTTAACAGCTATGGGCGCTCGTTCTGTAGGGATTGATATGATTTTTTCTGAAGCTCAAAAGGATGATCCTGATGCTGATCTTTTATTTACTCAAGCACTAACTCGCAATGGTAAAACAGTATTGCCTGTGGCACCAATGCAACTGACTCCACTTGATCCGATTACTGAAATTTTACCTATAGTTGAATTTGCTTCTGCAGCTAGTGCAATAGGCCATGTAGATGTTGAACTGGATATTGATGGCCTATGTCGGCGATTTTTTTTATATGCCGGATTAGGTGATGCACATTGGCCTGCTTTTTCATTGGCAATGATACAGGCAGGTGGTGATAAAATTGAAATTGAAGCAAATAAAATAGTATTAAAAAATACTAGCACCAGCTGGTTGCGTCAGAATGCCATGATGATCCCTTATGCTCAACGTGGAGAACACCCCAAAATTATATCTTATGTTGATGTGCTTCAAGATAGGGTATCTAAATCTGATATTAACAATAAGTACATACTTGTAGGCGCGACAGCTACGGGCTTAGGTGATGTGATATCAACACCCGCTTCTCGTTCACATGAACGTATGCCTGGAGTTGAACTAAATGCCCATATTCTTAATGGCTTGATACAAAATATTAATATTTATGAATTGTCAGAACAATATCAAGTTGCATTAACAACTGCTTTGATTGTGTTAACTTGCTTGTTTGTATTAATGCTGCCTTTACGCTCTGGTCTGCTGACGATGATAATGGCTTTATTAATAATATTGGCCGTTTCAATTACATTTATGGTTATCTGGCAACTTTGGTTTCCTCCGGCTGTGGCGTTATTGATGAGTGTTTTGGTCTGGCCTCTTTGGAGTGGTTGGCAGTTAGGTGTGGAAAGTCGTTTAAGACAAAAGCTATTGTTGCGTTTGGAAAATCAAGCTTTACATCATATGGCAACAGGTTTACCTAACCACTACATGTTGGAAGATAAGTTGCGCTTATTGAATACCGATGAGTCTTTATCATCAAATATGGCTGCCCTCATTGTTTTGCATATTAATTGGCCGGGTTCTGCAAGTGTCGTTTTGGGCAGGCCAATGGCAGATACTACCCTGAAAATAATCAGTGAACGATTACATGCTGTGGTAGAAGGTGATAATTTTATTGCCCATTTGAATGGTGATGATTTTGCTATTTTGTTAACAAACCTTAAGGACAGTATCACAGTAAAAGAAGCCGCGATAAATTTATTAGATAAGTTACAGTTGCCACTTGTAGATGGCAATCAGCAATTTCTTTTGGCGCCTCAAATTGGAGTGAGTACCTTGACATCAGGTGGTGATGCAGGAACCTTATTACGTAATGCCTATGCTGCAATGTTTAAATCACGTATTGATAATGCTGAACACTTATGTATTTATTCAGCAGATATAGGACAACAACTGGAAGTACGTTCACAGTTGGAACAAGCGTTGATTTATGCACTGGAGCGTAATGAATTTGAAGTTTATTACCAACCACAAATCAATGCAATTACGGGACAAATTGTTGGTGTTGAAGCATTATTACGCTGGAATAATCCAATTCTGGGCTGGATTGGACCGGATTCATTTATTCCAATAGCAGAACATGTTGGCTTAATTAAGAATATAGGCCATTGGGTATTAGAAACGGCTTGTCATCAACTCAATGAGTGGAATGTTATGGGATTGGGTGCCTTACGTTTAGCAGTAAATGTATCACCTCTGCAATTTGTTGATCCAACACTACACACCAAGGTTCGGGCAATTATAGGAAAAACTGATATAGTTGCAAATAAACTGGAACTGGAAATTACAGAAAGCTCATTGATGTTTGATCTTGATAATGCAGTAAATATCATGAGTCGAATTAAGCAAGAAGGTATTGAGTTGGCAATTGATGATTTTGGAACAGGTTATTCATCATTGAGTAACTTACGACATTTTCCTTTGGATCGTCTAAAAATTGATCAGGCTTTTACACGTGAAATAGGAAAAAATAGTGATGCGACTGAAATTACGTTAACAATTCTGGCAATGGCTAAACATCTAAATTTAGATGTAATTGCTGAAGGTATAGAAACTAATGAACAAGCGGAATTTTTACGTAAACATGGTTGTGATGAGTTTCAGGGTTTTTTATTCAGCAAAGCAATATCGGCAAAAGATTTAACGACTCTTTTGAAAACAGGTATTGATATGAGCCTTTTTTAAGTCATTTCTGTTTTGAAAATCGATTACAAGTAACTTTGATAAACAGCTATGATAAATAACTATGAATTCTCATGTGTTTTTCAATAAACGGATAAAATTATCAGCTGTTATGGGTTTGCTGAAAAGATAACCTTGTGCATAGTCACAGTTTAATTGTTTTAGATAATCCAGTTGCTCCTGTGTTTCTACACCTTCAGCTACTACTTTAAGATTGAGACCATGTGACATGGCAATTGTTGCATTGATTAGTGCACGATCTGCCGGATCAACTGAAATATCACGAATAAAACTCTGATCAATTTTCAAGATATTGAATGGATAGCTTCGAAGGTAACTGAGTGATGAATAACCTGTACCAAAATCATCCATGGAAATATTGATTCCCATGGATGATAGGTCTCCCAGAGATTTATTAATATAATCATGGCCACTCATTAATACACCTTCGGTAATTTCCAAATCCAGATGGCAAGCATCAACTCCAGTCTGTTCCAATAGCTGACGTATATTGTCCACGAGTCCTGGATCTCTAAATTGTCGTGGAGAAAGATTAATGGCTATCCGAAAATCAGTTGAATGTTGTTGCCAATCTGTTACCTGCTGCAACGCTTGTTCCAGAATATATTGACCCAGCTTGATAATTAGGCCAGATTTTTCGGCAACGGGAATAAACTCAGCTGGTGAAACATTACCAAGAAGAGGGTTTGTCCAGCGCATTAATGCTTCTGCCCCCATGAGTTTGCCAGTACTGACCTCCATTTGAGGCTGATAAACAACTGAAAATTCTTCCCTCTCTAATGCACCAAGCATCTGCTCTTCCAAGGTTAACCTTCTTGTTATCTCGCGATTCATTTCTTCAGTGAAAAAAGAATAGGTATTTCTCCCTCGGTCTTTGGCGTGATACATGGCAGTATCTGCATTACGTAGAAGTTCAGAAGTGTTAATACCATCTTCAGGGTAGAGTGCTATACCTATGCTAGCTGTTAATATGAGATCTCTGTCATTGATTTGGAAAGCTGCTCTAAAGCTATCGAGTATATTGGATGCGACAATTTGGGCATGATCCGGGGTTTTTATTCCTCCTAGCAGTAGCAAAAACTCATCACCACCAAGTCGACCAACAGTATCACCGCTTCGAATCTCATGGAGCAATCTTGCAGATGCTTCTATCAATAGTTTATCACCAGTTTCATGACCCAGAGAATCATTGACTTTCTTGAAGTCATCCAGATCCATAAATAATACTGCTACATGTTCGCTGTTTCTTTTGGCTTCATTGATTAATTGGGAAAGACGATCCAGACAAAGAAAACGATTGGGTAAATCGGTCAGACTGTCAAAATGTGCCTGGTGAATGATTTTTTCTTCTTGTATTTTATGCTGTGTGATATCTTCCTTGACGCCTACATAGTGTTCCACCATCCCTGATGGACTTAATACTGGTGCGATTTGTGCGTGTTCCCAAAAGAGATCACCATTCTTTTTCTTGTTTTGAAAGTCACCTTGCCATGATTCACCTTTGGTTAATGATTCCCACAACTCACGATATATTGATGAAGAGGTGTTACCCGATTTCAGTATGCGTGGATTTTGCCCTCTTACTTCCGCCATACTGTAGCCGGTAATATGTTCAAAAGTACCATTAACATACTCAATTTTACCTTGAGGGTTGGTGATCATTACAGAAACAGGACTTTGCTCGATAGCCTGAATGAGGGTTCGAACCTTTTCTTCCGCTTGTTTTCGACTGGATATATCATGAACAATTGAATACAGAGCTTTTTTCTTGTTCCAATGAATGGGGCCAGAGTACACTTCCACATCCTTTATATCACCATTGGCAAGCTGATGTTTGAATATAAAATGATCATTTTTCTGCTGATTGGCATACTCCATCTCAAGATGAATTTGCTCATCGGACAATATATTAATATCAGATATTTTTAAACTTAATAACTGATCTCTATTATATCCATAGAATTTTTCAGCTGCTCGGTTGGCTTCGATGATAGATCCATCATTTGGGTCAATGATGAGCTCAACACATTTGTTTCCTGAGAAAAGTTCTTTGAAATCCTGCTCACTCTGGAGCAGTGACAGTTCCGCTAATTTATGCTGAGTAATATCAACATGTGTTCCGATAAAACGAATAATTTCCCCACTTGATTCATGCTGAACTCCAAAACCTCGTGAAAGAATATCTATCCAATGTCCATCTTTATGGTGCATTCTGTATTCAAGTTCATATT
This sequence comes from Gammaproteobacteria bacterium, assembly GCA_026196615.1. Taxonomy (GTDB): domain Bacteria; phylum Pseudomonadota; class Gammaproteobacteria; order GRL18; family GRL18; genus GRL18. The sequence goes on from JAPHSW010000210.1 coordinate 51,691, forward strand.
TGGAAATTTTTCTATTCAAGTAGCTATCAATAACTTGCTTAGCATGCTCAATATCATCTGGGTGAACCAATTGCTCCCATGTGGCGAATTTATTTTCTAACTCATTTTCTGCATATCCCAGCATTGACTTCCAGCGTGATGAATAATCAACTGTGTTAGTTAGTAAATCCCAGTCCCATAAGCCTTCATTAGCACCACGCATGGCAAGTGAAAAACGTTCCTCA
>JAPHSW010000257.1 GCA_026196615.1 Gammaproteobacteria bacterium
ATCACTCATTGCAAAACGTCTTTTATCTTTATCAGTAAAAACCCACTCGGTGAGTATAGCACCAGCAATAGAAGCAATAAATAACAATAATGCACTAAGTCCAAAATACCATAAGGCAGCACAAGTCGCCGGAAAAAGAGCAATCCAGACATCTTTCATTGCTGCCGGAGTTGTTAATTCCTGACGAAGCAAAGGTGCCGATTGAAGTAAAAGTTTAGGATCTTTATTTTTCATTAATGCTCTGTCTTTCTGTTTCTCAAATTATCTTTTGCTGTTCGAATGTGCTGTACAATTGGAATATTTGATGGACATGCATATGTACAGGCACCACATTCAACACAGTCCATAACATTATATTTTTCTTGCATATCTTCGAAGAGTCTTGCCTTGCCAAGTAAAGCTAAACGCGACGGATTTAAAAAATAAGGGCAAGCATCAAGGCATCGAGCACAACGAATACAGGGGTATTCACTGGGTCGTGAAGTTTCTCTTTCAGTGAAAGCCAGAATCCCTGATGTGCCTTTAAGAATAGGGGCATCCAGATCAGCAATAGGACTGCCCATCATAGGACCACCACTAATCACTTCACGCGTTTCTTCTTTTAAACCACCAGCAAACTCTAGTACATCTCTTATCGGTGTACCAATTGGAACGATCAAATTAGCAGGTTCATGAACACCAGGCCCTGCCAATGTGACAATACGCTCAATGAGCGGCATGCCATGATCAAAAAAATCTGACAAAGCCACAATTGTGCCAACATTGTTTACTGCAATACCAATGTCTCGTGGTAATTTTCCTGCAGGAAGCTCCTTATTATAAATGCTTTTAATCAGCATTTTTTCTGCCCCTTGAGGATATTTCACTTCAAGTGGCACAATATCAATGAGCATATCTTCCTGAAGATGTTTTTTTAATTGTCTAATTGATTCAGGTTTGTTTTTTTCTACACCAATAGCAACTCGTTTTGCCCCTAATTTTTGTCGTAATATTTCACAACCGCGTAATACTGCTTCAGGACGTTCAACCATCAAGCGATGATCATTGGTTAAATAGGGTTCACACTCTGCACCATTAACCAGTAAATCAGTAATTTCCTGTTCATCAGGGATAGAGTATTTCACATGGCTTGGAAAAGCTGCCCCTCCCATGCCAACAATACCCGACATTTGAACGGCATCAATAAATTGTTTAGTATCCATATCCTGTACTGCTGTGAGACCTGGATTATGATTTGTAAACTGTTGAGTGGCATAGGGATCAGCTTCAATTTCAATTGCCATTTGAAAAGAACCATCAACATAGCGATGCATACCAATATCTGAAATAAGTCCTGTCACTGGACTATGTAAAGCCGTTGAAATAAAACCTTTGGGTTTGGCAATCAACTCACCACGTTGCACTTTGTCCCCTACTTTTACAATACTTTCAGCTGGTACACCAATGTGTTGTCCAAGAGGCATGACATAACGTTTCACAAATGGAACACGTTGAATGGGCAAGTCTTCAGTCTGCTCTTTATGATGTGGCGGATGCACACCATGAGAGAAGCCATTACCTATTGAAAACAGTCGGCCTAATGAAAAAAAATTGGACATTGTAAAGCGAAATCCTAATCTTGTATTTGTTTATAAAAAAAACTAAAAATCAGTCACTATTAAACTGCGTTAGTGTTCACGTAAATTATTCGCATCATAGCCAGCTAATCCGAGAAGTTGATTACGAATTTTAGTATGAGTTTCTGCATGATAATTTGCATTAATTTCTGCAATTTTAGCTTCATATTCAGCCCGTAAAGCATCTAAATCTGACTGATGTTCAGAGCTCAGGCGTTCCTCAACACATTGTTCAACATAATCTGTAAAAGGGGTTTCAATTCCTGCCAGCTCCAATAAAGTGCGACACACATTTTGTTGCTCGCCTATCATAGAAGCAAAAGCTTTACTGACTGATATTTTAGTCTTTTCATTATTCGATAAGTCTTCACTTAAATTAGTAATAAGAATAAAAGGCGTTTTCTTATTCTGTTCAACTGTTGATAAGTTTAACCATTGAGACAGTTCCGTTGGAAACACAGCATTATCAGTTAGCATCGAAAAATGAGATTGAAAACGCTTTTCATTCATAGCCCAATGCACGGGATTCAATTCAGGATTGTATTCTGATATTTTTTGCAATGAGTCACTATGCTGTAAAGACAAGCGAGAACCAAAAACCCCTTCTTTTTGAGGATTATAATTAAACAATGGGAACATCCCGGTTTTAACCGCCATATCAGCTTGATTTAAAGTTTGTTCAGGTGAAAAGCCATGTCGTTGAGGACTTGGAGTATGGATGCAAATAAGGCCAGCTGAATGATTATCCAGTAACTCATGAATACTTTGTTGAAAGTGGTTGTTATCAGAAATTGATGTCTGTGCCACATAAGCATTACGCTGGGACATTGCCAGCATGGCTAAATGATTACGTGAATCAGAGCGACGATTCGTATTTGAAATTAATTGATGTTCCTGTAAGCCATTCGCCACCAGACCTGCATCCAGCTCATGAAACACAATGATTTTAATCGGATAAGACGAGTTAAGTAACAAGGAAATTTGAGAAAAACCATGTGAACCTAATAAATCATCACCGCCAACTAAAAATAGTGGTGGACATAAGTGTTTTTCATCATCGTTTAAATCAGACCATTCCAAATCATCCAACTTTTCTGTCTCTTTAGCATAACGAGGGTTAATGCTTGCCTTCGCCTGACGTAATAAACTTACAGCAGCTAAGACATCTTTAATTTGACCTTGAATTAACCCAGCTGCTACCTGGGCACTTTCACCAGTAACATCAATATTAACTGGCACATGAAATGGATTATATGGAAAAGTACCAGCCCAACTTGCAATTGAACTCGAAGTGATACATAAACTATAACGAGAACGACCAATGCCATATGAACCTTCTGATAATTTCCAGTGAAGATCGTTCAATTCAAGCACAAGCTTAACCAATTGATGAGTTCTTACTGCATCAATTGAACTGGTATCCATAACTTGAGAGGATTGCTCTAATAAAGCATTTAAATCAACTTGACGTGTTTTAACATCTGACAATTTTTCAGACAAATGAGCCAGATTATCTGTTGGTAATGCTTCAGATAAGGATGCATTGATTTCTTGTTTTATTTCATTTCTTAACTTATCAAGCTCAGAAATAAATTGATGTAATAAAGGTTGTTGGTGATATTCGGTTGCACTTAATAAATGTCGCATGGCAATTTTTTCGCCCGATGCTAATTCACCATGATCGCCACCTGATAAAGCAAATGCATTATATCGAGACATCATCAATGCAGCACCTGCATCAATTGTTTTTTCATTCAATAAACGCTCAATGGTTGCAGATGAAGTATCTGGTGTTTGCTGCCAAATTTTCCATTGCTGTTTTAATTGATAATCTGAAACATTCAAATCGTCATCAGCGAACGTTAATGCACTGATTTCATTTTTTGATTGACAACGCTCTATACAAAGCCCACAGCTTTTACAACTATCAGGATTAATAATTAAGCTGAGTAATTCACCTGTATCATTTTGGCATTTTTCCTGAGAATAAAACAAAGAATCACTGAGAACAACAGGCAAATCAGCTACTGCAAGATGTACTTTCTCATAATCCATTTCGATAGCCATCAAGCGCTCTTCAGGTAGACCTGATTTTTCTTTGAGCCAATCAAAAGCATCGGAAATTAATTCGCCTGCATTGTTGGTTTCAACTTCATTATTTCGACAACGTTTAGCAATGCGTGATGCTAATTTACCAGATACTTGACGCATAGCATCAGCACCTGTCATCTTAATACCTGTTTCAATTAAAGCTTTTGGTGTAATTGACACAACGGCAATCGCACTATCAGGACAGTTAGCCCAACATTCACCACAAGCCGTACATGCTTGTGGATTAAAAACAGGCAAATCAAACTCATCACCATTAAGTGCCTGGCGATGACGGCTCATATTATTAAAAGTAGCACTTAATGATGGTATTGTACCTGTTGCAAGATATGGATCTGAAGTAAGTTGACTGGATTTACCAGACTGTTCCAAAACACCAATCTGGTCCCAGAAACGTGGTAAGCTATCATAAGATTCTGTTGCTTTACCCAGTTGCTTTACCATCTCAGGGATTTCAGACTGCCCTTGCTGTTTTTTTGATGAGCTTGAAGAACTAGATAACTTAAAACGATTTGAATTCATATGTTCTTCAGTATCATCCTTTATTTCAAGGATTGAATTAAGAGTTTCTTTAAAGGATTCAATTAAATTATTTTTCTGCTCTTCTTCTGTCGTATTTATCAATAATTCACGAATGGAGACAACTTTACGTACTTTGATGTTTAATTGATTATTGTTCAGCATCAAGCCAATAATTGTGGCGAGAATATTCTCCCATTGTCGATCATTCTGTTGATTTTCAACTTTATATAAAACTATATTTCTTTCATTAATTATTTTTTGACATTCATTAAAAATTTCGTCAGAAGAAAAACCATATGATGGGTTATTATACGTAAAAATCAAAACACCATTATTGCTTAAGTTCTGACAGGCCTTTAATAAAGCATTTTCATCCGCAGAAATCGCAATAAAAAAGTTAACCAGGCTTGACTGTCCAACATCATAGGGCTTATCAGAATGAGTCACATAGTCTGTTTGTCGTTTAGCCCATTGCTCCCAGGAAGGTGAAATAGAGCTACGTAAATAACCACTTTTTAATTTATATAAAGTAGCTGATAAATCTGTAGCATAAGAAATTGTTTCATTAGCCTCAATCATATGACTGATAGCAAAATTAATAGATTGTGTTGCATTAGAACACAATGAAGATTTATCCCCTATTGCATTAATACCTAATTCACTAATCTGTGGATAATATCGTTCTAGAGTATCAAGCATTACCTGTCGTTTAGGATGCTGTTCTTTAGTTTTACTACTTGCCTTACTAACATCATAAGATATAAATGGTATACCGAGATATTTAGCATTCAAAGATAAAGTTGAATCTGAAGAGTTTTTTGAATCTTTGCTGAGTTTTTCACATAGTGTTCCAAGATCATTCAAGTCAAGACTCACTCCACCCAGACCATATATAATAGAACGTAATTCTGGAAAATCACTCAGCTTATATATTGTATTTGAATCGTTATCTTTTTGAGTTACATGTTTATGAATGGCGGCACGAATTTCTCGCAATAGTGGAGAATCATCAGCCATAGGAACGGTCATTCTTTCTAGAATAATAACTCTTTGAGACGAGGTTTTATTTTTTTGTAATATATCAACTAACTGTTTTGAATTAAAAGGCCGTATACTATGCAATCCAATAACACCAATATTCATTTTTTCTGGTGATTTTTTTAGCCCTTTCAAATATGTGCTATACGTTCTGAGTGACTCAATTGCACTGCCTTGAGCAATAAAAATAATATCTGCTTTTTTAAGGTCAAAAGTGGAAATTGATGAATATTGACGAGCGGTTAATTGTGCGTATTGAGCAAAGCTATTTTCAAGAGTTGTTGAAACCAGTGCTTCAAAATAAGTCTCTCTTGCAGCATTACCAAGAGAATAAATTTCAGATGACTGCATAGCGCCTTGTAAAACAGGTTTATCCAAATCATGCCATCTATGCACTCGTTTTCTTTGCTCTGAAAACAATTGCCTTTGTGCAATAGATGGTGCATCAATAACATCATCAGCACGACCAATAAACTGTTTAACCAACTCAGCTGATGGTAGATGAACATTTTGCGCAGACAGAGCGGTTTCCATTCCATCTATCACCACCAATCCGGGAGTCAGAGTTAACTCCGCTACTTGTCGAGCAACTAGAGTAAAATCAACAGCTTCTTGAACATTGGAAGCAAATAAAACAAAACAGCCACTATCCATCATTTGATGTAAGACATCATGACTGCTGCCTTGACTATTTCCCTGCGTTGCTGATAATCGATTATCTAGATGAACCACCAATGGTATACGGCGACCAACAGCTGTTTGCAATAAATCATGACAAGCTGATAAATCATGTGCAGAAAGAAATACAGTACTTCTATGTCCCGAAAGTGTCACACCAATAGCTGAAGCAAGAGCGCCTCTGGGAGAATCTGCATATTGAACACTGAGTTTTTCATCAAAGAAATTATTTGAGACTCTTTCTTGTTCTGATAACCAGGCAAGAGCAGCTCCCTGCTCTAAAAAACCACCGCCTAAAGCAGCCACTTCAGAGATGCAAGCTTCCGTCACAGCAATGGCAGTATTGCCATCCAATACTGTTTCTATTCCACCAACCAATTGACCTGCAAATTCAGGTGAACCAAAAATCTGTCGGTAAAGGCGAATAGCTGTTTCTGTAAGATTTAGCATAAAGTTTCAGTTATCAGGTTTTTAAGTTAATAAATTTATAAGTCAGCTTCATTTCAAATCAATTTGACTCAAATTAATTCAGTTACGAGTCGACTTAGTTTCGAGTCGAGAAGCGTTTCTCTTCATCTGACAATTCAGCGAACTGATTGCCTTCAAGCCACTGAATGGCTTGAGTTGGACATCGGTCAATCGCTTTTTTCGTCGTATTGTCTGATGTAAACAGACCTGAAGCATAATCAACGACAGGTAATTCATTGACCATTTCCATTAATCCTACCGGCGCATCAGCGACACATTTCCCACAAGCATCACAACCAGCACTACACAATGCAGTAACACACTCTCCTTCCAGAGGAATATTACACTGGACATAGAGTTTTTCAGCCAGTGGACGAAGCTCAAACAAATTTTTAGGGCAAATATCAACACAGTCTGCACAAGCAGTACAATTATCCGTATCAACAACAGGCAAACCATTGTCATTCATATGAATAACATCAAAAGTACAGGCAACCTCACAGTCACCAAGCCCTAAACATCCCCATGAGCATCCTTTTCCGCCACCAGAGATTACAGCTGCAGCTCGACATCCTTCAAATCCCTGATACTCAGCAATTTGAAAAGCCTGTCCCTTACCACCAGCACATTTTAAACGTGCGATGACTTTTTCCTGTTCACCTGCATCAACACCAAGAAATTCAGATAAACCATCAATATCATCTTCCGTGGCAACAGTACATCCACTAGGATTAACATCTCCTGCTACAAGTTTAATTGCAAATGGTAAACAACCAGGTTCACCACAAGCACCACAGTTGGTACCTGGTAATAATTCTTCTGTTTCTGCAATTCTAGGATCTTCTTCAACCTTTAGATAATGATAGGCAACAGCTAAAATCACTCCGAAAAGTAATCCTAAACTGGTCATAATGATGGGTGCTGTAAGAAAATCAGTAAAATTCATTCGTCAATTAATGCAACTAGCTAGTTAAAAGGTTTCGCACGTTCTATTAGTTCATCAAGATCTGGCTCACTATTATCCCACGGCTTACCAGGATGGATGCATTTTGAAGGACAAATTTCAGCAGCTTCAACCATTTGTAAATAGGTTCCAGCATTTAGATCAGCAATAATCGCTTGATTCGTATCGTTATAGACAAACATTAAAGGATTCATATCAGTACAATCATTGCAAGTTGTACAAAGTGGTGTATCAATCCAGGCATCTTCAAAGCTTTCTTCTTCAATTTCCTCCTCAATAACTTCTTGAGGTGCTTCTTCAACAACCTCTGTTGTAGGCTGTGAGTTTTCAGATGATGATGGTGGTCTTATTGTAGGAGTAGTTGTTGATAAATCCATACCCAACAACATGTCTGTTAAACGGCTCATGACATCTGAAGCAGTTTCAGTTCTTACTCGCTCTAATTCAGCATCAAATTCAGCTTTAGCCTGAGCCACCTGTTTAGCAATTTCCATTTCAGCATCTGATTTAAATCGGATTTCTGCATCTTCAATATAACGACTACGAACTCCGGACATCTCCTGTAAGGAATGCCAAAAATTCAATCTATCACGACATGCATGTACTAAAGCTCTCGAAACTGCGAGCATACGCATATCATTATTTTTATTAACAGCCCAAATATAAGGTACAAGATTGTCAACATCATCCTCTGGCAATGCCAGATATTCTGCAATAGGTAACAAATATTCTGAATCACATTCAGGAGGGATCAGACTGAAATGACGATGAAGTCTTGGAATGAGCAATGCGTAATCAGCAAAAGTAAAATCAAAATCTTGCTCAGTTATCTCTCCAGCATCATTTTTATAGGTAAATTTTTGTTGTGGCCAATCTCTTTCAGGTTGAGGGTTACCGCTAAAATCAAACCGATCTGCTGCTGAATCACCAGCCCCCGGATCAACTACAAAAAATGGATGAGCTCGACCTTCAAGTGCTGCACCTGCTACTAACCAGGCATTTAAACCTGAGTCTTCACCCATTTCACGCAAGCCAACATTAATTAAATGTAAACTGGTTCTTGTGGCATTAAGAGCGGTATCAAAATGTGATAAAAGAAGTTCATGACGAGCAGCAGAACATTGTGTGACAACCGCCTGACGGTGACTAATGCCTAAATACCCCAGTTCCGTACGATAATTATGAAAGGGATCTTCATTCGCTTTTGCCCCAGGATTATTATGTGCCTGGACACGAACAAATACGTTGACTGGACGGCCTGAATTAAGCAAATGTGAAAATGAAACCATACTTTCATCAACTAAACGATTCGCTGCTTCCAATACAATTACAGAGGGAACGAGTATGAGTTCTTTTTTAGAAAAAGCTTCCCAGTTAAAATTATTAAACCAGGGGTCATGAATATTTTCATCATAAAGATGATCAAGTTCAAGCTTGGCAATTCGAGCCGCAGCAAAAACAGTGGCTAATTCTTTTGCTTCCTGATCAAAAATTTCTGTTGCTCTCTGACAAGGATCATCATGGTGTTCATTGGTAAAACAAAGACTCTCATCTAACCATGAGGAATTTTCTATGACATTACTGGCATGGACAATATGAACTAAAGTTTCTTTTTCTTTAAATTTCTTCAATACATCCAGAGATTCTTCTATACGTTTACGTCGGGAATCCGACATAGAAACAGAACCTTGAGAATGTTTTTTAACGACTTTAGATAAAGATTCTGTATTAAAAAACTGATTTGAAGAAATATTTGATTTTAAAGAACTTGAAGATTTCGCATCATCTTTTTTTGTATCATCAACATCTAATAAAACTTGTAGATCCTGAATATATTTTTCAGTTTCTTTTTTAAATTGATTTAGTTGTGGCAGTGATTGATGGGTAATTAGATGCATTAACAAATGCAGTGCAGGGAAACGACCATAACCTAAAATAAGACCATCATCAGGTATATTTTTAATTAACTGGTCAATATCTTTTTTTATTTTTTCCTGATTATCTTCATTAAAATTTAAGTGTTTAACTAATGTTTCACACGATTCAATGAGCAAAGGTTTTATTAAAGTTGGACCTTCAATATTTCTTGTAGTGTCCCTTAGAGATCTTTCTATCCAGGGAAGGTTATCTTTAAGAGCTATAGCACTGTCTGCAGAAGGAGCAAAAATTTCAACAGTTTCATGTAAAAAACTAGAAATCGGTTTAGCTAAAGATACATCAGTATCTTGCAACAAATCACAAGAACACAAATATAATGGATAATCGTAACGAAGCTGTGAAGCATCACGATAGGCAGATAATAATGCAGGCAGAAAATCATCACTCAAGGTTTCCAACTGCTCAGCAGCAGTTGGATTTCCTAAATGAAAATGTCGCAAAAGATGCATTATTTGAGGTGATTTTGCACTGTCTTTTGAAACAAGAGGAAGTGCAGGTAAAAATTGTGCGCTATTATTTGAAGTCATTATATTTGTATTCAGTATAAAATTAAATGTGAGTATGTAGTCAACTCTGATTGTATCTCTAAACTGCAGTTAACAAACAAAACTCACTATATTGAAAACTTATCAAAAGCAGCATTTAATCCTGCTATTTTTTCTTCATTTGTCATTCCAACACCTTCACTTGAATGGTCTTCATAAACAATGGCATCAGGATCTTTAAATAAAATACCTAAGGGAATATTTTCCTGATCTCTGGCATACTTCATTGCGCCAAGCCAATCTTTTGGATCATGTTCAACAACGTTATGGAATAAACGTTGTACATTATCATCAATAGTCACACCATCTTCATGTTCAAGAAGTGTAAATCGGTCAGGATTATCTTGTAGGGGTTTAGTGAATTCTTCAGAAAACACAGGACAGCGCTGAAGAACACGCACAAAACTCGTCCCCCTATGCTGATGAGCAGCCTTAATAGTTTCAAAAAGCAAGGGTGGATTCCAGTCAACAACCTGAGCAACAAATGAAATATTAGTGATACCCAAAGTAATTGTCAGTGGATTCAAAGGTGGTAAAATTGCCCCATGAGGATGTGTATTTGTTTTAGTTCCCTGCTCAGTAGTTGGTGAAGTTTGTTTTTTAGTTAAACCATAAATTCCATTATCAAAAACAAGAATAACCATATCCATATTAAGATGTAATGTGTGCAACCATGGACCAGCACCAATAGAAAAACAATCACCATCACCTGTCGCGACCCAAACATCTAAGTCTGGACGACGAGATTTTATGCCATTAGCTAAAGGTAGTGCACGACCATGTAAACCATGTAGACCATAGGTTCCCATATAATGAGGCATACGACTTGAACAGCCAATCCCAGATACTGCAACGCTCTTTTCTGGTGGCACTTGTGCATCACGTAAAACACGGTGTACTGTATTTAATATAGCAAAATCACCACAACCAGAACACCAACGAACATCACCACCAGCACCGTAATCATCCAGCGTAAAATAACGTTCAAAAACTTCTAATGACCAATCTGCTTTAATACCAAACATATTTTTTTCCTTAACCTTTCATTGATCGTTATGCATTCATAGCGTCAAGACGCTTACTAAGTTCATCAGTCACTAGACCGGGCTGTAATGGATGCCCATAAACAACTGACCAACAATCAACATCAACAATAAACTGTGCACGTAAGACATTTGCCAATTGAGCATAACGTCTATTTTCACTCGTTATCATTGGTGCGTCAGGTTCATCACTATAATTAATCTCTACTGTCATTACTTTCTTATAACGACTGAAGATATCCTTTAAACCGGGCTCCAAGGGGGATAAAAAGCGTAAATGTAAAGAAGCAATTTTATGCCCTTCTGCTCTGAGATTATCAACTGCTTCTTCAATAGCGCCAATGGTTGATCCCCAGGCAACAACTAACAAATCACCTTCTTCTTCTTGTGAATTTACACCATGAATCACGGGCGGTTTCAATGTACTTTGTAAGGCTGCAATTTTTCGACTACGATGTTGTGAAGTAATTTGGTTTGTCTCAGAATTATAGGAAACCTTACTACGTTCAGTATGCGATAGTCCCGTTAATACATACATACCATCAGGTTGTCCCGGAATAGGTCTTGGAGATAAGCCAGTATTCTCGTCCCAGTCATACGCAGGTACATTCTTATCCCATGGAGACTGATCAATTGGTGCAGAGAACCACTCTTCTTTAATATCAGGTTTAAGCCAGGGTTGTACGCCTGTTGCAAGGTTAGCATCAGTCAGCATAATGACAGGTGTTCTGAATTCTTCTGCTAATTTACGAGCCATAATAACAAACTCAAAGCATTCTGGGATCGTAGCGGCAGCTATCACAATTTTTGGTGCATCACCTGGTTCACCATAAAGTGAAGCCAATAAATCAGACTGTTCAACCTTAGTTGGTAAACCTGTTGAAGGTCCACCACGTTGTACATCAACAATCACTAAAGGAATCTCACCCATTACAGCCAGGCCAATCATTTCTGTTTTTAATGCCATACCAGGGCCAGAAGTAATTGTACAAGCTGTTTTTCCAGCATACGACGCACCAATAGCAAATCCAATAGCTGCAATTTCATCTTCTGCCTGATGGACAAAACCACCGACATCTTGAAATACTTCAGCCACATAATGTGATGATGAGGTTGCAGGCGTAATGGGATACATGGAAAGCATTTCCATGCCAGAAGCCATAACACCCAGACCAAGAGAAGTATTACCATTAGTAACAATAATGCGCTCTAAATCATCTTGAGAACCTTCATAGGGTGGAATATCATAAAAGTATTCTAGATTATTTTTAGCAAACTCATATCCCGAATTAAACAAGTCCTTGTTCGGCTTAATGACCTTGTCACCCTTATATTTAAAGGTTTTATAAATTTCATTCAGTCCCAGTTCTGGATCGCGGTTATAAATGCGACACAACATGCCCAAAACAAACATGTTTTTACCTTTACGGGCATTATTAACGATTTTAAGACATTCTTCTTCCATTGGAAGTTCATGAACAATTAAACCATTTTTCTTAAACTCTGCCACTGCAAAAGCATATTCATCACGAATTTTTTCTTGAGGATCATTGGCCCATTTATTTTCAAGTAAAACGATTGTTCCTTCTTTATAAGCACCATTTGCAATACGTGCATAAAGAACTTGCTCATTAAAACCAACCACCAAATCAGCTTCATTACCCATATTGGTCATAATTTTTGAGCCAACACGAATCCGATTACCACTTCCGCCTGCTGGAGTACGTGCGGGGGGTTGAATTTCAGCTGGAATGATTTCAACTGTCCAGATACCATTGCCCATTTTACCGCCAATAGCACCGAATGTTTGTCCACATTTCTGCGCACCTTCACCTGAATCACTGACAATCTCAACAATATGTTCTTCAATTTGTTGGGGTTCTTGTAATGGCAGTTCTTTGGGTATTGTTACTTGATCATTCATCTTATCAGATTCCTGGTTCATAATTTTCTGAGCTTTTAATAGAGTCAATTGATAGTAAAATCGATTGACTATTATTCAATAAATAAAAAATTTTGTACTTAGCCTATATCAAAGAAATAGGACATAATTAAATAATTTTGTCGGTATGTTATCCGTTTTTTATGGAACTTTTATATTCGTGTTCAAAGTGAAGTAATGAGCTATCAACAATTTTTATTGCCCCATCTAATAAATGACAACGACCACTGCCAGGTAAAATTTTACACAAATTGATTAACGAATCGAGATCTGCCCCTTTGGCCTGTCCCGTATCAATTTTATCCAATAATTGTGAAATATAAAAAGTACCGGTTTTGCAAGAAGGGCATTGACCACAAGAAGAATGGGCATAAAAATCCACATATTCAGTCACACGTTTAACAATTCCTGTTCCTTCAGAAACTACGATCATAGCACCTGTACCCAAACTGGAACCTCGTTCATGTACTGATTCAAAATCAAGAGGAACATCAAGATCTTTAGGAGTCAAAATAGAACTGGAAGCACCTCCAGTAAACACAGCCTTAATTTTTTTTCCAACTAATAGACCACCACCATGAGTATAAATCAACTCAGATAATGGTATGCCCATTGGTAATTCATAAACCCCCGGATTTAAAACGTCACCACTAAGACAGTATAATTTAGTACCTTTTGAATCACCTAGCCCAAGATTCTGAAACCATTCACTGCCATTTTTTAAAATATGAGGTACGTTAGCCAATGTCTCAATATTATTAACCAGAGTTGGACAACCATGAACGCCTGAAACTGCAGGAAAAGGTGGTTTACCTCTGGGAAAAGGAAAATTTCCTTCAACGCTTTCAATAGCTGCTGTTTCCTCACCACCAATATAGTGTCCAGAGCTTTCCATCACTCTAATATCAAGAGAATTATCTAATTTATTTTCAATCTGAAAGAAAAAATCACTATTCTTCCATTGTGCAACCGCATAACGAATATTTTCTAAAGATTCTTTTTGTTCAGGGTTAATATAAAAAATAATTTTATTAATATTGTTTGCCAGAGCAGTAATTAAAGCTCCTTCTACAACCTGATGGGGTGTATTGCTTAATAAAAAAGCATCCTTAAAAGTACCTGG
>JAPHSW010000140.1 GCA_026196615.1 Gammaproteobacteria bacterium
GTGGTCGATAAATCACTATGTCCTAATAACATTTGTACCACACGTAAATCAGCGCCATGATTCAGTAGATGTGTTGCAAATGCATGGCGTAAGACATGAGGTGATAAAGAGCCTGAGATACCCGCTTATTGTGCATAGCGTTTCACCATATGCCAGAAGGTTTGCCGAGTCATACCACCTCCTCTTCTGGTCACAAATAATTTATCAGAAACAGCAACTCCCAGTAAATCAGCTCTGGCATTTTTAAGATAAAGAGTGATCCAGCTGAGTGCTTCTTCTCCCATGGGAACCAGACGTTCTTTATTTCCCTTACCTGTGACACGAACAATTCCCTGTTGTAAATTCGCACCATAAATATCCAGTCCGACTAATTCTGAAACCCTCAAACCTGTCGCATAAATGAGTTCCAACATAGCTCGATCACGTAATCCCAGCGGATCATCTATTTCCGGAGCCTCTAACAGAGCTTCTACTTCTCGCTCAGACATTGTTTTTGGTAATGGCAGTCCAAGCTTAGGAGATTCTAATAAGGCACTGGGATCAACACTGAGTCGATTTTCACGAATTAAGTATTGATAAAAACGACGAAAAGTAGATAACATTCGTGCAGTTGAACGAGCTTTTATTCCTTTTTCAAAACGAAACGCCAGATAGGCTTGCAGGTCTTCTTTGTTCAGAGCAATCAAAGAAGCCGTCTTTTTTTTTATAAAGTGCCCACTGGCGGACCACTTAGCCAAACCGAATAAATCGGTTCTATAGGCACTGAGCGTATGCTTACTTAAACCATGCTCCATCCATAAGGCATCGATAAATTGTTCAATCAGTCGCTCATCTTGTTCTAGTTGTGTTTTATTTAATGTTTCTTTTTTCATCACCCAACAGCTTCATGGTCAAGCAACCACTTTTTTATCTGTAAGAAATTAATCTCACCTTTTTGCGTATCAAGTGTATCACCTGCATATCCTCCAATACCTGAAGCAGAAACCACGCGATGGCAAGGCACAATAACAGGAAAAAGATTATTTCGGCAGGCATTTCCAATAGCACGGGCACTGCTATTAAGTTCTTTAGCTAATTCGCCATAGGTTTTCACTTCACCTGATGGGATTTCGGTTAAAGCTTTCCATACTCTTTGTTGAAATGCTGTTCCAAGTTGAAAGTTACAGGATAAAGAAAACTTGAATTTTGCATCATTCAAATACTCTTCTAACTCACTCTTAATGGTTTGCACATAAATCAACTGTTCAGGCTCATAAGAGCTTTGAGATTTTTCATCCTCAGATTTTGAGTCAGCCAATTCACTTTGACAATAACGAACACCAGAAATAAAAGGCTTACTGTCAATATATGAAAATGACACAGCAAGCTGAAGTTGTTGAGATACAGGAAATGGTAAAATGAGTTTTTTCATAAAACAAGCTTATGCTGACTTTCTAAAAAATACAAACCCCAAGGGCACATCTTCGGGGCGAAAAAAAAGGACGCTTGAATCAAGCGTCCTTTTTTAGCAATGTTCATCATAAAGCAATGAAACTTAGCTTAATCTCTCTTTAATACGTGCAGACTTACCACGAAGGTTACGTAGGTAGTACAATTTAGCACGACGAACATCACCACGACGTTTTACTTCAATGCTGTCAACCATTGGGCTGTATGTTTGGAATACACGCTCAACACCTTCACCGTAAGAAATCTTACGAACAGTAAAAGCAGAATCTAGACCACGGTTACGAACGCCAATCACAACACCTTCAAATGCCTGAATACGCTCACGCTCGCCTTCTTTTACTTTTACGTTCACAACCACTGTATCACCAGGGCCAAACTTAGGCACTTCACGTCCCATTTGTTCTGCGTTTATAGCATTAATTATATTACTCATTCACTTGCTCCGATTAGCTTAGGCCCTGAACCCTGGCTGATGTTAAAAAAAATTAAATATTAACTACATATTCTGTTCCTGAATGAATGCTTGCAACAATTGCTGCTCTTGTTCACTCAGTTGACGATCTTTCAATAAATCTGGCCTTCTTTGCCAGGTACGTCCCAAAGATTGTTTAAGACGCCATTGCTCAATTTTTTTATGATGGCCGCTAAGCAGCACATCTGGTATTCCCTCACCTTCAAATACTTCTGGTCGAGTATAGTGTGGGTGATCTAATAAGCCTGAATAAAATGAATCATTCACCGCTGACTCGTTATGTCCCAAAGCACCGGGAAGTAATCGAATCAGGCTATCAATCAATACCATAGCAGGTAATTCACCACCGCTGAGAACATAATCACCAATTGAACATTCATAATCAACATAATGTTCAATCAGGCGTTCATCAACACCTTCATAGCGCCCTGCTAATAAAATTAATTGCTCATTTTCACTCAGCTCTTTGACTATCTGTTGTGTCAAAGGTTGCCCTTGCGGTGATAAATAAACAACTTTAATCTTTTTGGTTTCTTGCTCTTCACTAGAGCTTAACCATTTTTTTTTAATTGAAAGTATGGCCTCTTTAATTGGCTCAACTTTCATCAGCATTCCTGGCCCACCACCATAAGGTCGGTCATCAACTGTTTTGTGCTTGTCTGTGGTGAAATCTCTGGGATTAGTTATCTCCAGATTGATTAAACCATCACGTAATGCCCTGCCAGTTATCCCCGATTTAATCGCTTCAAACATTTCAGGAAACAGACTGATCACGTCAATGCGTTTTAACATATCAATCTGTTATTGTTTTTCGTTACTTTCATTCCACTCTGTCAGCCAATCAACCATAATGGTTCCAGCTTCCAGATCCACTGTTTTAACATAGTGGTCAAGAACAAAAGGTATTAAAATTTCTGTCTTATCGGTAGCATCTTCAGTGGGCTTAATCACTAAAACATCATTTGCAGCGGTTTCTATCAAACTGCTGATTTGACCCAGCTCAACACCTTCCTGATTAATAACTGTTAAGTTAATTAAATCTGTCCAGTAATATTCGTCTTTAGCAGCTGGTTTAAAGTCTGAACGATGAACCGCTAATTCAGCACCAATTAAAACTGCTGAATCTTCACGATTATCATAATTGGTAAAGTGTGCAACCACACCTTTACCATGTGCTTTTCCGCTATCCAGCTGAATGTCTTGCCATTGCTCTTTTGAATTATTGCCTGACCTTATTTTTAAGGACTTATAACGAACAATATTTTCTCTAGGCTGTGTGTATGAGTAGATTTTTACCCACCCTTTCACACCATAGTATCCTGAGATTTTACCCAGAATATGTAATTCCTTAGACTCGTCAGACATTCTTAAAGATCGTCATCAGGCATTAATTTCAATGTTGTACTAAACACTTTCAAAAAGGCTCAGTAGAAATTAATGCAACAGGGCTTATGCAGCCTTGCTAGATTCTTTAAGTAAGGTATTAACACGAACTGAAGTTTGTGCACCTTTATCAAGCCAATGTGCAACACGCTCGTTTTTCACTTCAAGACGAACTTCTTGTCCACGAGCCATAGGATTAAAGTAGCCTACTTTTTCAATGAAACGACCATGACGAGCAGAACGGCTTTCTGTTACAACGATCTTATAAAATGGGCGCTTCTTAGAAC
>JAPHSW010000038.1 GCA_026196615.1 Gammaproteobacteria bacterium
ACCCGCTTCTTCAGCAACTTTTCTATTTTTTGCCACAGCCAGCCCTGCTCCGGGTATCGTAGCTTCTAAAATATCTTTTACTGACTTTTTAATACCTTGAGGCGTGATACCATGGGCCAGATTGTACGCTATTTGTTTTTCCCGTCTTCTGGCGGTTTCACCCATAGCACGTTCCATTGAACCGGTAATACGATCAGCATAAAGAATGACCTTGCCGTTAACATGCCGTGCAGCACGTCCCATGGTCTGAATCAAAGAACGTTCAGAACGCAAAAAACCTTCTTTATCTGCATCAAGAATAGCAACCAGTGATACTTCAGGAATATCCAGACCTTCTCTAAGTAAATTAATCCCCACCAGAACATCAAATTCACCCAGACGCAAATCACGAATAATCTCAACTCGTTCAACCGTATCAATATCTGAATGTAAATAACGCACTTGAATACCATGTTCCAGATAATAATCGGTTAAATCTTCTGCCATCCGTTTAGTCAGAGTAGTGACCAAAACCCGCTCTTTTTGCTCTACTCTTTTATGAATTTCTGAGATTAAATCATCCACCTGAGTTGTTGCAGGTCTCACATCCACTCCTGGATCAATCAAACCTGTTGGCCGCACAATTTGCTCTGCAACCACTTCTGCTTTTTCAGCTTCATAATTTCCCGGTGTTGCTGAAACAAAAATAGTCTGGGGGGCAAGACGTTCAAATTCATCAAATTTTAAAGGTCGGTTATCCAAAGCAGATGGTAAACGAAAGCCATACTCAACCAAGTTCTCTTTTCGTGAGCGATCACCTTTATACATAGCTCCGACTTGAGAAACCGTCACATGACTTTCATCAATAAAGATCAAAGCATCATCTGGCAAATAATCTAAAAAAGTTGGCGGAGCTGCACCCTCTTCTCGCCCTGACAGATAGCGAGAATAGTTTTCAATGCCAGAGCAATAACCTAACTCCATTATCATTTCGATATCAAGCTGGGTTCTTTGTTCAAGGCGTTGTGCTTCCACTAATTTATTTTGGGAATAAAGTTGAGCGAGTCGTTCTTTGAGTTCCACTTTGATTTTTTCTACAGCATCTAATAAGGTTTCTCTCGGTGTGACATAGTGTGTTTTTGGATAAACTGTTATTCTTGGTACACGACGTAAAACCTCTCCAGTTAAAGGATCAAAATAACTCAGTGATTCCACCTCATCATCAAATAGTTCAATTCGTACTGCTTCACTATCTGAGTCCGCAGGATAAATATCAATAACATCACCACGAACTCTGTAGGTCGCTCTATGCAACTCGACATCATTGCGTTTGTATTGCAACTCAGCCAGTCGTCTTAAAATGGTTCGTTGATCAACGACATCACCTTTAACTACATGCAGCAACATTTTTAGATATGATTTTGGATCACCCAAACCATAGATACAGGATACCGAGGCAACAATGATGGTATCTTTTCGTTCTAGAAGTGCTTTGGTCGCCGATAAGCGCATTTGTTCAATATGCTCATTAATGGATGCGTCTTTTTCGATAAAGGTATCTGATGAAGGGACATAGGCTTCCGGTTGATAATAATCATAATAGGAAACAAAATACTCCACCGAGTTATGGGGAAAAAATTCTTTCATTTCACCATACAATTGCGCTGCTAAGGTTTTATTATGCGCCAGAATCAATGTTGGCCGTTGTAAGTTCTGCATTACATTAGCCATCGTAAAGGTCTTACCTGAACCTGTTACCCCCAATAAGGTCATTGCGGCTTCACCATCCTGAATGCCTTCGGTCAAAGTCTTAATGGCCGTAGGTTGATCACCTCCAGGTGTATATGATGAAACCAGTTCAAACGGCTTTCCCATGATGTTGTATTTCTCTTTTTCTTGCGATGAAAATAAGTAAAAAGTATGCCCTTCCAAACACAGGTGTGCTAGAATTACCACTGTTTTTTTGAATTAAGTTTCTTATTTTACGCTAGAGGTGCTTCACTTGGCTACACACGTACCCCAAATTAAATTATCCAATCGAGTTCAAGCAATCAAGCCTTCTGCAACTTTGGCCATTACGGCAAAAGCTAAGGCACTTAAAGCAGAAGGCAAACCCATTATTGGTCTTGGAGCCGGTGAGCCTGATTTTGATACTCCCGCTCATATTAAAGACGCTGCAATTAAAGCAATCAATGATGGCTTTACTAAATACACAGCCGTCGCAGGTACTCCTGAATTAAAACAAGCAATTTGTGATAAATTTAAGCGTGATAATTCTCTTGATTACACACCAGCTCAAGTTTTGGTGTCCAGTGGCGGTAAACAAAGTTTTTATAATTTATGCCAGGCCTATTTAAATGAAGGGGATGAAGTTATTATCCCTGCCCCTTACTGGGTTTCATATCCTGATATGGTGATACTTGGCGGTGGGAAGCCCGTTATTATCAGTACAGGGATCGATGAAGGTTTTAAAATTTCTCCTGAACAACTTAAAGCAGCGATTACTGATAAAACTCGTCTTGTTGTTTTAAATACACCATCTAATCCAACGGGAGTTGCTTATACTCGTGCTGATCTACAAGCAATTGGTGAAGTATTCAAAGACCATCCAGATATTATTATTGCCAGTGATGATATGTATGAACACATTGTCTGGTCAGATGAACCGTTTTGTACAATAGCCGAAGTTTGCCCGAACTTATACAACCAAACAGTGACGATGAATGGTGTTAGCAAGGCTTATTCAATGACAGGCTGGCGTATTGGTTATGCTGCCGGGCCCGTAGATTTAATTGCAGCAATGACAAAAATTCAGTCTCAAAGTACATCAAACCCTTGTTCTATATCTCAAGCAGCGACATTAGAAGCATTAAACGGTGATCAAAGTTGTATTCAAAGCATGTTAAAGGCATTCAAAGAACGCCATGATTATGTGGTTGGTGCAGTAAATGAGATTTCTGGAATGCAGGCTTTACCATCACAAGGGGCATTTTATACCTTCGTTAATATGCAAGCGCTGATTGATCAGACTGAAGGTGTCAATGACGATGTTGAATTAACAGACTACATCTTAAGTCATGCTGAAGTCGCTCTTGTTCCAGGTTCTGCTTTTGGTGCGCCGGGTTATATGCGTATTTCATTTGCAACCAGCATGGAAAATTTACAAGAAGCGATTGGACGACTGAAAAAACTATTTACATAGTTTGAAATTACACTTGTTTTGAATAACAATTAGTTATTGAGCAGGTAGTTATTGAGCAGGCATACCCCAAGGGCACTTCCTAACGGGCACAAAAAAGGCGGCTGGGTAAAAACCCTTTGCCGCCTTATTACCTCCATACCAAGCCACTTTAAACTTTCATTTAAAATCCTGCTTGCGGTCAATCCTTCGACCCTTTCCTCCTGGTTCGTTCCATCTCACGTCTTCCCTGAATTAAACTTTTTTAAACTCTATTCTTTAATTTTTTTAATTATTAACAGAGCTTTTCTTAAAAAGTACACTTCCTCATCACCAGGATAAGGACTTCTAAGGAATAAATTCCTAATAATTCTTAAACGTTGAAAGTATTATACCAAACGTTATTCAACTCGATACTAGGGGGAACCCTTGGCTAATACAAAGTGTGAACTAGTACCATAAAACAAAATCATCTTGAAAAACACAATTCTGAACCTCATTTAACTGTCATATAAACTTTTAACATTATTAGGATTAAGACACTATGAGTGACTCCCCTTTCGCCATTGATATTCAGGATTCAGCACATTTTGAACAACAGGTCATTGAAGCCTCTAAGCAACAACCCGTTTTAGTCGACTTTTGGGCTGAGTGGTGTCAGCCCTGCAAGGTATTAATTCCACTGCTTACTCAGCTATCAAATGAATATAAAGGTGCTTTCATCCTGGCAAAAGTGAATGCTGATGAACAGCAAGAATTGGTGGCAGCATCTGGTATTCGTAATCTACCTACCGTCAGGCTATACAAAGATGGAGTGATGGTTGACGAATTTATGGGTGCAAAGCCAGAAGGAGAGCTACGTACATTTCTTGATGCACATGTTGAAAATGAGACCACCGATCAAATGACTGAGGCATTGAACTTATCTGAATCAGGCAATTATGAGCAAGCAATTGAAATCCTGAAACAAATGAATCAGGCAGATCCTGCTAATACAAATGTTTATATTGCCATTGCTAAAGTTTATCTACAATCCGGTGACTTCGAAAACTGTGAAGCGGTATTAAAGGCTTTACCTGCCAATATACAGGTATCAGATGAAGCAAAGAAAATTGAAAGTGAACTCAATTTAGCCCGTGCAACCAGTGACTCACCTGAAGTTGATGAATTACTCTCACAACTGGAAACTACTCCAGATAAGCACGATATTCGACTCCAACTAGCCAATCAGTACATTGTTTCTCACCAATACGAACAAGCTCTGGAATCACTATTTTATATTTTAATGCAGGATATGAATTTTCAGGAAGGTGAAGCAAAAACGACAATGCTAAAAGTATTTGAGATGTTAGGACCACAAGAACCACTGACCCGAAAATACCGCACTAAATTAGCAACTCTTTTGTATTAAAAAATGGCTGTATTGAAAAATACTTATCAGTAAAGAAACGTACTGACAAAGAGCACTTAAACAATATGTACTATTGTAGAGAGGCAAGATCTACCTTGCCTCTCTACAATAACAATAACTACTTTCCGCTACTAATTGCTGTAGAAAGACGCTTAGCAGGTACATAACCTGGCAAGCTGGTGCCGTCCTCTAAGAACATAGCAGGCGTTCCTTGTACACCTAATGCCTGACCTAACTGAAACTGTTGTGCCACAGGGTTATCACATGTTTTATTAGGAATAGTTTCACCTTCTTTTGCATCCCCCATTGCTTTCGCAGGGTCATCCGAGCACCAAACATTTACTGCTTTTTGATAGGAAGGTGAGGCTATACCGGCTCTTGGATACGCCATATAACGAATAGTGATGCCTTCTGCATTATAATCATCCATTTCACGATGCAATTTCACACAATAGGGGCAATCAATGTCAGTAAATACCGTTACCTTAGCTTTTTCATTTTTTGCAGGATAAACAATCATTTGACTTTCTTCCATAGAGTCAAGTAATTTACCTCTTGCTTCACCACGCTTCTTTTCTGTCAGGTTAGTGCGGGTTTTAACATCAATAATATCACCACGAAACAGCAGTGAAGCGTCTTTATTAAAGTAAAAAATGGTTGATCCATAACTCACTTCATAAATACCTGGCATTGAAGTTTCTTCAATACTGCTCGGTGCAGTGCCTGGCATTAAGTTATTCAAAGCAGCATCCAGTTCAGGCGTTGATTTCGCCATAACATTCATACTCAAGGCACTCATTGCAACCAATGCTGCCATTGCAGATACAGTATTTTTTTTCACTATTTGTTTGCTCTTATTTTTTTTAAACAAAGTCATTCAATCTTTTCCATTTAGTCTCTAAAATTTGTAAATTGCAATGCAACAGAGAGTTCCTCTTTTTTCAGCATTGCCATTACAGCCTGTAAATCATCTCGCTTTTTACCTGTCACTCGAACTTGCTCACCCTGAATTGCAGATTGAACTTTTAACTTTTTGTCTTTAATTAATTTAACAATTTTTCTGGCATTGTCTTTATCAATACCCTGACGAATCAGTAGTTTTTGTTCCATTAACTTGCCATTGCCTTTTATTTCACCCTGCTCCAGACTTTTTACATCAACTTTTCGACGTACTAACTCAGTCAGCATGATATCTAGCACCTGTTGTACCTGAAACTCACTTTCACTTATCAGTGTGACTTCTTCCTTTGACTGCTTAATCGACGTTTGAGTTCCCTTAAAATCAAATCTTTGTGTAATTGCTCTATTGGCATTACTGACAGCATTGGTTAATTCATGCATATCAATTTCTGAAACGACATCAAATGAAGGCATCATCTATTCCTATTAAAAAAGTCCTGTAAGAATGCTCCCATGTACTTTAGGCAAAGGAACAGCATCCATTGTAATTAGCAAAAAAAAATTGTCAATTTTTATGCTCTAACCTCTGGGGTGATGCTGTGAATGCAGGTCTTTTAAACGTTCTTTTGCAATATGCGTGTAGATCTGGGTGG
>JAPHSW010000194.1 GCA_026196615.1 Gammaproteobacteria bacterium
CTTGAAATGCATCGATTATCCTGATGGTCTACAAGTAAAAAGCCAGGAAGATGAAAGTCTATTTACACTTAATGGTATCCAGACATTATCGGGCTTACGCTACGATTTATATAATGAATTACAGGAAATGAAATCTATGGGGGTGGATATTATCCGCATGAGTCCTCGCTCCAGGAATATGAAGAATATTATCAACGCCTATTATCAAGAAATTAACCAAACAGATGGTGCCAGTTATTCAATTTCTGAGAACTGCAATGGTTATTGGCATGGTGAACCAGGTATGCTGCAAAACACTCTATAAATTAAGTCTTATTAATATTTTAAATAATAGTATCTACATTAATAGCTTCACATCGTAATGTTCAAAAATGGGATCGTCAGTAATTATTATCATGTCACCCGTTTGAGCTTGAGTGATGAGAAATCGGTCAAAAGGATCAGCATGGTGGTTCGGTAAGTTCTCAATGCGTAGGGAGTTCTCTAATGAAAACGGCAGAACATTCAAATGATCTTTTTTTATGCGATCTGGAATATACCGAAATGGAAGTGCTGGAAGTTTAATTTTTTTTAACTTATGTTTAATCATAATCTCCCAGGAACTCACTGTTGAAAAGTAAATATCACTGTCACCATTCTCAAGCACTTGATATTGCTCTTTACTGAGCTTTTCAGGAGCAATATGCCAATATAGCCAGCATTGTGTATCTATTAAGTATTTTTCATCCATGATTTGTATTCCTATGTTTTTACAAGGGGGATTGCCAGAAAAAATAGAGAGTCGTTTCTCTACTCTGGTTTAGACTCTTCGGTGGTTACAAAATATTTTTGTAATTCATCAGGGAGTTCGGTATTAAAATCATCAGCAATCCAGGCGATATCAGCATCTTGTCCTGGTACACGTTTAATGGATGCTTTTTTTATCGGAACGAGTTTGGCAAAATCATGCCCTGAGCGGGTAATGAGAACTTCTTGTCCATTAGCAACCTGAGTCATCAACTGTGAAAAATTCAGTTTAGCCTCATGCGTATTAACTTTGATCATATAATTGACTTCCTTGCCGGTGTGTTTTTATTTGTTAAATATTTTTTATAGCTAATCAGTATATCATAATAAACTTCTTGATGTCAGTAGGTTTTTTAGATGAGGTGGGCATTAGCAATAAATGCATAGAGGGTTTATTAAGAGGAATTTTTAGATAATTAATGGAGTGCAATTCAGTAGTGATATTACTATTGAATAACTGGAACTCTATTTTTTTCTTCTTCTAGGTTTACCCTTGTATAGCTTTGGCATTCCTTCAGGACGCGTTTTAAAACGACGATGAACCCATAAATATTGCTCAGGTGCTTTACGGATTTGTTCTTCTATTAATTGATTGGTACAAATGGCATCCTCTTCCAATGACTTTCCTGGAAAATTTTCTATTGGTGGAAAAAACTCAATCGCATAACCTTGGGCATTATCCAAACGTCTAGAGATATAAGGGATAATCGGGGCTTTTGTGATTTTGGCCATACGAGATGCAACGGTTTGGGTTGCAGCCAAATGCCCCATAAAGGGGACAAACACACTGTTCTCAATACCGGCATCCTGATCAGCAGCAATCCACATGAGATGATTTTGCTTAATATAGCGAAAGCTTGCTCGGATTTCATCTCGACCAAAAACACGATGTAACATCCGTTTTCTGGCATTGAGTGTGACATGGTTAAATAGAGGGTTGCGTAACCTCTGATAGCTAACAGCCAACTTGTTATCAAGAGCAATTAAGCGCCCGCTAATTTCCATCGTTGTATAATGAGCGCCGAGCATTATTGCTCCAGTGCCATTTTCTAAGGCTTTGTCTACAAACTCAAGACCTTTAAATGTGACCAGCTTTCTTAGTTTGGTTTCACTCCCCCACCAGCTCATTGCTGTTTCTGAAATGCTTATTCCAAGAGAATGAAAATGCTCTTTGACTAATGTTTCTTGTCTGTCTGCTGATAATTCAGGAAAACATAGAGCGATGTTTGTTTGTACAATTTCGCGTCGATAAGTGGCAATACGATAAAAAGCGTGTCCGATTATTTTGCCAATAAGGAGCTGTAGGCGATAAGGCATTATTACAATAATGCGCATTGATGCAAGACCTAACCAGGATGGCCAGAATTTTGGTGCAAGATAATCTTGCCAAGGAAAGGATTCTTTGGACACTTTTTGTCTCGTAGGTGATAAAATTATACTTCTGTTAAGTATGATAAACGAAAGACGTTTCAATCGGCTTCATTGAGCGTACTATGTTATTATATCAAATAGACTTTTGTTTAATAAAAAGTCTTTGAACAAATGAATATCAATGACATTAACAATACCTATAAACCAAAGATTATAATACAAAGTTATGCAATTAATCATCCCAGATTTTTCCCAAGTAAAAATATTAGTTGTTGGTGATCTCATGTTAGATCGATACTGGCATGGTCCGACCTCTCGTATCTCTCCAGAAGCACCTGTTCCGGTGGTCAAAATTGAAGAATCAGAAGAACGGGCTGGAGGTGCTGGCAATGTGGCTTTAAATATTGCAGCATTAAATGGTACACCTTCATTAGTTGGTCTGACAGGTCAGGATGAACCTGCTAGAATTTTGAAAAATCGTTTGAGTCATCATGGTGTTAATTGTCAGTTTGTTGAGTTGGCTAATTGTACAACAATCACTAAATTACGAGTTTTAAGCCGCCACCAGCAATTAATTCGTCTGGATTTTGAAGATGGTTTCTTTTCCGATAATGAAGAACATGCGAATGGTAGTGGTCAGCATTTAATTGATACCTACAAGACTCAGTTGGATGATCATGATGTGATTCTTTTTTCTGATTATCAAAAAGGCACCTTACGAAATTTACCGGAGTTGATATCACTGGCAAAAGCACAAGGGAAAAAAGTGATTGTTGACCCCAAAGGCAATGATTTTTCAATTTATAAGGGCGCAACATTATTAACTCCGAATCTATCAGAATTTGAGGCAATTGTTGGTCACTGCGAAAGTGATGAGCAATTAGTTGAAAAAGCTGAGGAATTACGTCAAACGTTGTTGTTGGATGCTTTGCTCATTACTCGTAGTGAGAAAGGCATGACTTTGATTCAGTCTGGAAAATCTGCAGTCCATTTGCCGACAAGAGCAAGAGATGTTTATGATGTTACTGGTGCAGGAGATACTGTCATCGCAACCTTGGCTTCAGCCATTGGTGCAGGTATGGATTTAGTTGATGCCACAAAGCTGGCTAATTTAGCTGCGAGTGTAGTTGTTAGTAAAGTGGGTACTGCTACGGTAACTGTGCATGAACTTAGAACAGCTATGCGCCAACTCAGTGATGTTGAGCAGGGTATTATTGAAGAAGAGCGTCTCATTGCTCTGGTGAAAGATGCCAAAGAACACGGTGAAAAAGTGATTATGACAAATGGCTGTTTTGATATTTTACATGCAGGTCATGTGACTTATCTTGAACAGGCAAAAAGTCTGGGTGACAGACTGATTGTTGCTGTTAATGATGATGATTCGGTGAAACGAATTAAAGGACCTGAAAGACCTGTTAATACAATGAATCGTCGGATGCAGGTGCTTGCTGGTTTGAGTTGTGTGGATTGGGTAGTACCATTTTATGAAGATACTCCAACGCGATTGATTTGTGATGTATCACCCTCTGTTTTAGTTAAAGGGGGAGATAATGAAGTGGATAAGATTCCAGGTGGTGATTGCGTTAAGAAACAGGGTGGAGAAGTTTTGATCATGGAATATGTGGATAATTGCTCCACAACAGGATTAATACGTTCCATCCGTTCTGCA
Organism: Gammaproteobacteria bacterium; assembly: GCA_026196615.1. Taxonomy (GTDB): domain Bacteria; phylum Pseudomonadota; class Gammaproteobacteria; order GRL18; family GRL18; genus GRL18. The sequence goes on from JAPHSW010000194.1 coordinate 3,827, forward strand.
GATGACTCTGTTGAAAATAAGAGTGTTGAAAATAAAACTGATGGCGAATAAAAATAAAGTTCATAAAGCCATTGATATCGTCATTATTGGTGGTGGTATTGCTGGCTTATGGACATTAGCACGTTTACGCCAAACTGGATATCAAGCCATATTACTAGAAGCCGATCATCTTGGTTGTATACAAAGCTGTGCTTCTCAGGGAATTATTCATGGTGGTACTAAATACGCACTGACAGGCAAATTAACACACTCGGCTCAATCTATTCAGAAAATGCCACAACGCTGGAAAGCTTGTCTGGAGGGAAAGGGTGAAGTCAATCTTCAACAAGCAAAAAAATTATCTAAACACCAATATCTTTGGTCCAATAAGAGTTTGGCCTCAAAGATAACGGGATTTTTTGCCAGCAAAGTGATGACAAGTCGGATGCAACACTTGCAAAAAGGCAGCTATGTAGCACCGTTTAATCAAACTGATTTTAGTGGTGAATTATACCAATTAGATGAACCTGTACTTGATATCCAAAGTGTTATTGAAACGATTCGAGAACAGTTTTCAGACTTTATTTTTCAAGGTGATGTAAAGGAACTTATTTCAGTTTCTGATGAGCAAAAATCTTATCAATATCAAATTACATTTTCTGATCAAAAAGAAATGCTTTTTGCCAAAAATCTCATTTTAACAGCTGGTGCTGGGAATGAAAATTTACTCAGGAGTTTGAACTTTAATCAGCCAAAAATGCAACGTCGGCCTTTATTAATGCCCATGCTTAAAGCAAAAGAATCCATACTTCCTAAAATGTATGCTCATTGTCTTGGGGTCAGTTCTTTACCAAGAATGACTATTACAGCTCATCAATTACCTGATAATCAAACGGTTTGGTATCTTGGTGGTGAAATTGCTGAAAAAGGTGTCGGTCGTTCAATTGAGCATCAAATACAAGCAGCAAAAAAAGAATTACAAAACTTGATGCCATGGATGGATTTTTCACAATGCCAATGGGCGGCACTGGCAGTTGATCGTGCAGAACCAGAAATGTCTGATGGTGGGCGGCCTGTTGAGCCAGCTGTTTTTTCACAAAATCAAGTGATTACAGCTTGGCCTGTTAAGCTGGCGATGGCACCTATTATGGTTGATAAAATTATTGATGAATTAGAAGTGTTGGGTGTGGTGAGGAATTCATTACCTTTGGATGTAAAAGAGGTAAAGTCATTGAGCCAAGCACAAACAAGCCCACTTCCATGGGAAAAGGTGCAAAACTGGTTATGATGAAGATAAGAGAGCTGGGGCAAACTGGCATAGAAGTGAGTCCATTAGGTCTAGGAACGGTTAAATTTGGCCGTGATCAACAGGTAAAGTACCCCTGGTCATTTACTATTCCAGATGATCAAGCGGTACTTGAATTACTTTCACTGAGTCGTGCATTGGGAATTAATGTACTGGATACTGCACCTGCCTATGGCAATAGTGAAGAACGCCTGGGACAGTTATTAAAAAATCGTCAAGACTGGGTCATTGTTTCTAAAGTCGGAGAGGCATTTGAAAATGGTCAGTCTTTTTTTGACTTCACTGCTAAGACGACTCGTAAAACCATTGAAAACAGTTTGAGAAAAATTAAAACGGACTATCTTGATGTGGTTCTGGTGCATTCAGATGGTGATGATCAACGAGTGATACAACAAACGGATGTGATTGAGACTCTGCAACGGTTGAAAGAAGAAGGTTATGTTCGAGCCATTGGATTGTCAACAAAAACAACGGAAGGTGGTATTTGGACTGTTGAAAATACTGATGTGATAATGGCAACAAGGAATACAACTGATCACACAGATGATCCTGTTCTGGAACGAGCACTAGAACTCAATAAAGGGGTTGTGATTAAAAAAGGTCTACAAAGTGGACATGCCGATACTAAAGCCGGTGGTAATGGTGTGGAAGAAGCTTTAAATTATGTCTTTTCACATCAGGCAGTGAGTTGTTTGATTGCTGGTACTATAAACCCTAAGCATCTTGAACAAAATGCTCAAATTGTTGAACAACTGACGTGCTGATTGAATGACACGTTAAAGAAAATCTTATGTCTCGATTACTCTATACTCTTTTATATTATTTCTTGACGCCTTTGTTATTTTTTCGGCTCTTGACTAAGCATAAAAAAAGTAGTGCTTATAAAGAGCAAAGACAATCACTACGTCTTGCTGAACGTTTAGGTTTTTTCTCCAGTTTAAATTTTAAAGACAAAAAAAACTTCGAACCTCCTATCTGGTTTCATACCGTGTCTGTTGGTGAATTTTTGGCAACCTTACCTTTGATAAGGAGCTTTCAACAGAATTATCCTCAATACCCTATTGTTATTACTTGTACTACCACAACCGGCTCTGCGCAGATAATAAAAACTTTTTCAGAAGAGATTAAGTTGGGTCATGTTTTTCATGTTTATTTACCCTATGACTTGCCGGATGCAATGAAACGTTTTTTTAAGACCCTAAAACCCAGGCTGGGTATTGTTATGGAAACTGAAATCTGGCCAAATTTACTCCATGTTGCACAACAGTTTGATATTCCTGTTTGGTTATTAAATGCGCGAATGTCTGAAAAATCAGCTAAAGGATATGCTCGTTTCCCTAAATTAATAAAAAATGCTTTGAATCAGTTTTCTGGTATCGCAGTGCAAAATAGTATGGATGCCAATCGCTTAAAAGATTTAGGAGCCAATGAAAAAACACTACATATCACTGGTAGTATTAAATTTGATATTAAGGTTAATCAGGAAGACATTAATGCTGGAGTTGAATTAAGGAAGCAGTTAAATTGGCAGGACAAAAAAGTGTTGATTGCTGCAAGTACCCACAAAGGTGAAGATGAAATTATTCTTGATATCTTTGAGACTCTCAAACAGCAACAAAATAACTTGGTAATGATTGTTGTACCTCGACATCCTGAACGCTTCCAGTCAGTTTATCATCTATTAAATAATGCTCAGTACAGTGTGATGAAACGTTCTCAAATGGATAATAAGCCAATAAATACCGATATTCTTCTCGGTGATAGTATGGGTGAAATGATGAGCTATTTTGCCTGTTCAGATGTTGTCTTTATGGGAGGTACAATGGTGCCAACAGGAGGACATAATATTATTGAACCTGCGGCTCTGGGGTTGCCTGTTGTTTGTGGTCCTCACATGTTTAATTTTACTGCAATTAATGAATTATTTCTACAGTATGGCGCTTCAAAACAAGTTGCTGATCCTGAGTCATTGATAAATACATTGAATGTTCTTTTGTCAGATGAAAAAATGGCGAATGAAATGGGTAAAAGAGCCAAGGCATTAATGGAACAAAATGCAGGTGCACTGAACAAAATGATGAGCCTGATAAGCTCACATTTACAATAAAAGTAATAATCGTTAAAAGTGTGAGATTAAGAGTATGACTGTATGGATAAGCCACAGGGGGCTTTCACAAGATCACGATGATAATACTCGTTCTTCATTTAAATTAGCTTGTGATGCAGGCTTTTCATGGCTGGAAACCGATCTCCATACCACAAGCGATAATCATATTGTGCTTTGCCATGATTTTGAGTTGAGTCATGTTTCTCTTTCTTCAGGCGAAATTAAAAATATGACTCGTTTAGAATTAGAAAAAATTCAGCTGAATAAAGGGGAAAAACTCTTATTCCTTGATGATTTTATGATGGAGTTTAGTCAACAAAATTGGATTTTTGATATAAAACCTTCCACTGCTGTACAAACTATGAAAATCCTAAGCTCTCTTTTAAAGAATGATAAGGCCTTATTAAACAAAATTATCTTCCTTTTTTGGAATGCAGAGCAGCAAGCTCATTTTTTGAGGGATTTTCCTACAGCTGTTTGTTTTCCTCGCAAAGATGAATGCTATCGAGCAGGGGTAAGCGCATTATTGAGGTTGCCTGCTTTGGGACGGATACAAAAAAATAAAATTTATTCACTGACTCCAAAGCTTCTTGGGCTACCTCTATTGAATAAACGAATTGTCCAAGTTTTTCATAAACAGAATGCTCAGGTTATTGGTTACCTACCTGAAACAAAAAATGAAGTTCAACAATGTATTGATGCAGAGGTTGATTATATTTTAAGTAATCAAAAACCTGTCAACTAGGAAATATTTTAGTGCTGCTAATTTTTTGATAAATTCTTAATATTGAAATATAGCAGGCGCTTTTAGACTTATGAGTGATTTTTGGATGAGATCCCTCTACGTTTAGCAATAGATAAACCTATGTCTTTTAACTTGGCAGCACTGAGATGCTTTTTAGCATAAGGAAAAATTTCTTCATTTTCTATTCGAGCATGCTCATGCATGTCTTTTTTAAATTCCTGGGTTAATGATTCTAGAGTTAAAAAGTCTTTAGATTGTTCTTCAAGCATTGCATCAAGAGTTTCCCAAAGTGCATCAGATTCTACATGTTCTTTGATCATTCGGTTGAGCTGTTGCAGTATGATTGTAGATTCAGCGTGCTTAAATTTAGGATCAAGGGCAATAATTGCAGGAAATAAATGATTTTCTTCATCTAAGTGATGTTCTGGTGCGGCAATATTAAAATACCGACGGATTTGATCAGATGAGGTTTTTATCTCATCTGTCCAACCCTTTTGTTTTAATGCGATGCTTAATTCATGCAGGGCAGAAGAAAAGTGTATTATCTTTTCATGACAACTTAATAGTAACTCAATTGGTTGCTCAAATGTTGTACCCTTCTGATTGTCAGAAGAGGTTTTTGAGTGTGGTTTTATTTGAAGCATAATTGAATATCACAAATTTATAATTCAAAACAGTCTACTACTGCCATGTTTTCTAAAGCCGGAATGACAGTTTCAAATAAGACTTCACAAGCGTATTGATCAGTTGATACACGGGTAATTATAGTGGCTTCCATTGCGGGAGCTGTGCCAATAACAGCAAATAAACGACCACCAACCTTAAGGTTTTGTTTATATGTGTCTGGAAGTTGTGCAACAGAACCGGTTAAAATGACCACATCATAAGGGCCATTTTGTGTTATTTTTTGTGCAGATTCTTCAGATGCATCATCAATAATAAAGTTGATATTATTAAAACCTTCTGTACTGAGTTTTTCTTGTGCTTTCTGACTCAGTGACTCATAGATTTCAACACTACAGACTTTTTCAGCAAGGTGAGCCAACAAAGCGGTCATGTATCCACTTCCTGTACCAATTTCCAATACATTATCTGTCTTTTGCACTTGAACAGTTTGTAAAATTTTAGCTTCGATTTTAGGAGAAAGCATAAACTGATTATGATCAATAGGCAGTTCAACATCTGAAAAAGCGGAACATTTCATACTGTCAATAACATAGTTTTCTCTTGGGATAGCTTCAAGAGCATCAAGGGCTACAGGATCGATGACGTTCCATGGCCTGATTTGCTGTTCAATCATATTATGGCGAGCAGTTTCGAAATTCATTTCAATCATCATTTTTTCCTATGATATTTAAATTTTTTGAACCAGCTAATCTGGTGAAATATTCACAATTATAGAGGAATTTATGACTGAAAGGTAGCTGTGCTTAAATAAGCTCTTTGTTGTAATGTGCAACTTTTTTGATGCATATTGCATAGTAAATTCTATAGAAAATAGGATAATCATAAGCAATATTGAAGATTTGTTGGTGGCATATTTATTGCTATTATATTGCAAAAGAAATTAAACCAAGATATCAAAAGTTATTTTTTAAGCTTGAGGAAAATTATATATGCTGTTTGAATCATTTATGGCTGCACAATCAACGCTGCTCTGGTCAGTTTTCGCGGTCGCTTTTTTTATGGGGGCTGTGGTTAATAAGACAAACTTTTGTACCATGGGGGCGGTTTCAGATATGGTAAATATGGGTGATTACAGTCGTTTTCGTACCTGGCTTTTAGCCATTGTTGTTGCCATTGTTGGAATGCTGATTTTAGAATCAACTGGAATGGCCAATCCTGATGGCAGTTTTCCTCCTTATCGTGCCAATCAATTGATTTGGGCTGAAAATTTATTAGGTGGCTTTTTATTTGGTATTGGTATGACACTGGCCAGTGGTTGTGGAAATAAGACCTTAATTCGTATTGGTGGAGGTAATATTAAATCAATCATCGTATTTATTATTGTTGGTATTATTGCATATTTTATGACTTCTCCTTTTCCTGGTAGTGATCAAACTCTTTTTTCTATTCTGTTTTTCGATTGGATTCGTCCTTTGGCTATTAGCCTGGATTCGAAGCAAGATTTAGGCTCCTTGATCAGTAGTGAAAATCCAATGGGCATGAGATTGGCTATTGGTGGCGTCATAGCTGTTCTTTTACTTGTTTATATTGTGAAAAGTAAAGGTTTTCGTACTAACTCTGAACACTGGTTTGCTGGAATTGCAGTTGGTTTGGCAGTTCTCGCAGGTTGGTATTTGAGTAGTGCTGTGATGGTTGATATTCCTGATGAAGGTGAGCAATATACTTTGGTGGAATACTATGAAAACTGGGATATGATCAGTGATTCAGAAGAGGGTAAACCAGCTCAGGGTTCTACTCTTTCACCACAGTCTTTTACCTTTGTTAACCCTATGGGGCAAACAGTCGGTTATGCCAGCTCAGGTCTGCAATCATCTTTGTTGACCTTTGGAATCATTTCAGTTTTTGGTGTTATCCTTGGTTCATTTGTTTGGTCTCTGATAAGCAAAAGTTTTAGAATTGAATGGTTTTTTAATTTCAAAGACTTTATGAACCATGTTATTGGTGCCATTTTGATGGGCCTCGGTGGTGTGTTGGCAATGGGATGTACTATTGGTCAAGGTATTACTGGTTTATCCACATTAGCTGTAGGTTCCATTATCGCGTTTATTGCTATCATCTTTGGTAGCGCACTAACTATGAAAATTCAGTACTATCAAATGCTTTATGAAGATGCGTCGTTTTTTGCTGCACTGGTTACAGCTTTAGTTGAACTCAGGTTATTACCAAAAGGTATGAGAAAGCTCGAAGCATTATAACCATCTAGTTAACCACTAAAGTGGTGACCTGAACACAAGTAGGCTCCTGAAGCTAAGAAGTGAGGCGTTTGAAAGTGATGTATAAATTTAGAAGTTGATGAGATAGGGTAGGCTTTGCTGTGGACGCTTCGAGCCCATCCATGGGACGCTTATCCTCGGCGTCCTGCCTCGAAATACCAC
>JAPHSW010000200.1 GCA_026196615.1 Gammaproteobacteria bacterium
ACGTTATCAGGATAACATTGATGACTCCTTTGTGAGTATTTAATGTTGATTTGATATTACCCATTAATTATTAGGAGCAAAATCATGAGTAGAGAACGAAAAGGCAATAAGGAACAAAAGAAGAAACCAATGTTGACTGCAAAAGAAAAGAAAGCTGCAAAAAAATCCAAGAAAGAAACCAAAGATTTTTTGGACTATGACAAGATACATTAAATTTGTCCCGTTAAAGAATGCAGTTAAACAAGTTGGAGCTTGTGTGAAGCCAATTGTTTGACAGACAAGCTCTAAACTTCTAAACCTAAAATCTTGTCCTTCAAGTTCAAAAAAAGATGTGTCAGCAAAACTGTCTTTTTACTTTGACGCGGCCACCCCGTATAAATAGAACGTATGAAAAATGCACTCGCTTCATTTTTCCAATATAGCGATTCGATTACGAAGTGCTTGTACCTCTTCTAATAACTCCACAGCCAAGGCAACTCCTGCCAGATTCAAGCCAAGATCAGTCTCTAACCGCTGGGCAATGTGCACTCGTCGTAGACAGTAGCTATGAAATTTCCAATGGGTTTGCTCCCCACTCACGGGCTCAATTATGCCTTCTTCCACCAAAGTCAGTATCCACTCAGCAGGTTTGCCACAAGCACGGCTGAGTTCACCCAAAGTAAACACTGTGGTTTCTTCAACAACGATACCAGTTAATATGGATTGTTTGCTCATATCCTATACCCCCATGCCAATTCTTGGGTTGAATGCCAGCTTATTTGCCATTTCCTGGTAAATAACCTTGGCCTGTTCGTTATTTGCGGGCGGCACTATGACGCTTAAAGTCACGTAGATATCTCCCACAGGGTTGCCGGGGATACCTCGCCCCTTTAAACGCAGTTTGTTGCCGCTGTTTGAACCCGTTGGAATTTTAAGATCTACATTACCATTAGGGGTTGGTGCTTTCACCGTTGCGCCTAGTGCTACCTCCCAGGGTGTCACTGGTAGCTGCATATGGAGATCACGTCCTTCAACACGGTAGAACTGATGAGACTTAAAATGAATTTCCAGATAGAGATCTCCCTTTTCTCCTAGCCCCATGCCAGATGTACCCTGACCCATGAGACGGATTTGTTGTCCTTCTTTAATACCCTTGGGAATTTTTACATTAAGAGTACGGTTGATTACACGCATTTGGCCATGTTCATCCAGCTCTGGAGATTGCAAGCTGATACTGCGGGTTACTCCATGAAAAGCATCCTCCAGCTCCACTATCACTTTAGCATGATGATCCTGTCCACGAGCGTTAAGCTGAGAACCATAGGTAGCTTGAGTATTGCGCCCCTGTCGGCCAAATAATTCTTCAAAAAAATCACTATAGCCGCTCAGGTCTGCCTGGGTAAAACCGCCTCCACTAAACTCAAAACCAGAATTCCAATTCGGCGGTGGGTGAAAATCCTGTCCACCCTTAAGATTGGGGCCTAGATGATCATAGGCTGCACGTTTTTCAGGATCTTTGAGTACTTCATAGGCTTCGCCCACTTCTTTAAACTTTGCTTCGGCATCAGACTCTTTACTTATATCTGGATGATACTTTCGTGCCAACTTCCGATAAGCCCGCTTAATATCATCCTGAGAGGCATCACGCTTCAGATTCATAATTTTGTAATAATCTTTATATTCCACTACAGCACCATCTTGTTGAAACATTACAGAAAATAATTCTAATTTTAGTATAGGGAATGAAGCAGATTTCTACCAGATACGACGGAGCTAATTACCTCAAATTGAATACAATCCTGTCTGTCTATGGTTACTTTTATTGATATATTGAATGGTCACTATCTGAATGGTGAGTAGATGTACTACTCTGCCCCCCCAATTAACACCAAAGATCACTTTCGACATGATTCATCTAATTTAAGATAAAAATTTAGTAAGGTTTAGTCCAATTAGTATGAGTATTTATGTAAACAGCTTATAATAATACGTTTAATTTTAGGCCATTTGACTGCTTTCAATCTGATCGAGTCAATTGGATAAATCTCAAAGAATCAAATCCACCACTTTTTAAACAGCAGCTTTCAGTGATGTTACATTAGTCAGAAAAATTACCCAATAGTCGGTATACACCATTAATGACTCCATTAGGAAATACTGATATATACGCTTTAGATCAGAAAGACCAGATCAGCTCTGAAATAGAATATTTTTTACCGTGAATATCAGAAACCGTCCCCAATGAGCAAGTGAGATATTTTTAATGACTCACGCACGAAGTGAAAAAACGGACATTCAAAAGCAGAAAACATTCATTTAAATGACAAAATTGTACAATTAACAGACGAATTACTTGCTCCAAAATCGTCTTAAAATTGACTCTTCACAAAACATTGCGGTCATTGAGCTTTTAATCAAATTACTTAAAAAAAACAAGTTATCTGATATGAATATAGGTAATTTAATTCTGCTTGACTTGTTAAAAGTCTGGTTATGTTTATATGATATATCCAGGTGGAAAGTTGTAAATGAAAAGCTTTTGTACCAAATCGGACGTTTGTCTGAAGTCAATTACTCCATGATTCAACAATGAAATCAACAAAAGCTCGTACCTTCGTAG
>JAPHSW010000031.1 GCA_026196615.1 Gammaproteobacteria bacterium
CTCAAGAATGTTTTGCTTGCCATACACCGGTTAAAAACAGGGACTATGTCTATACAACCCCCGTCAGCCTACCTTAACTAGATTTAATATGAGTTTATGAATGAAAAATATCCAGTATGACAATGCTGGATATTTAATCACTGAAATTTAACTGCTGGTAGAGGCAGTAATGAAAAAATTTGAAAAAAAACTAATCCAATATATTCCCAATTTACGCCGTTATGCGTTAGCATTAACCTCCAATAGTCATTGCCATGCTGATGATCTGGTTCAAGATACACTTGAACGAGCTCTGGTAAAGAATACGCTATGGGTACGAAATAGTAACTTAAGAGCCTGGTTATTTACTATCATGCATAATTTGTTCATTAATCAGGTCAACAAGTCCAATTTATATGCACTTGAAGATATTGATGAGCACAAAGAAACACAAATTTCTGCAGATGATCCAGCTCAGGATTATTTTGTAGCTCAACTTAAACAAAATTTGGAAAATTTACCTATGCGACAAAAAGAAGTCATGCTTCTGGTGTCATTAGAGGGCTTTTCCTATGAAGAAGTTGCAAAAATTCTCGATATTCCGGTCGGAACAGTAATGTCTCGTTTACACCGAAGTAGAGAAAAACTAAGGCAAACACTGTTTAAAGAAAAAATTACTCCCTTAAGACAAGTCAATTAAAAGTTAGTATAAAGAAAGTGAGAGAGCCATGCGTGATAATATAAATGATACTGAGATACATGCTTATCTTGATCAACAATTAACACCAGAACAAGCCTTAGAATTTGAAGAGCGAATCAAACACGATCCACTCGCTCAAAAAAAACTGGCTGAATATCAATCAATAGAAGACTCATTAAATGGACTTTATCAACCGATCATGGAAGAAAGCATTCCACCTCAACTCTTAAATGCCTGCAAAAAGAAATCATATAATTATCTTGCTATGGCCGCATCCATTTTATTTTTTGTTGTAGGTTGGCTATCCGGGACACAACTTAACACAACCAATCCTTCTTCTAATGATTCGCTTGTAGAAGATTTAAAAACACCTGCCATTTTTGCACACAGTGTTTACAGCGTTGAAAAATTACACCCCGTAGAAGTAAAAGCCGATAAGCAACAACATATGAACCATTGGTTATCCAAACGATTAAAAACCACACTTAAAGCACCAGATCTAAGTAAACAAGACTTTGAACTGGTTGGGGGTCGCCTGTTACCTTCTACCAAAGAAAGAATGGCTGCTCAATTCATGTATCAGAATATACAAGGAGAACGCATTACACTCTACGTCAAACGAGGTAATTGGATAAGCAAAGAAACAGCCATTAATTCTACTCAAAAAACCTTAAATGAAAGTTCTTTCAATGTCTCTTATTGGGTGGATGATGATTTAGGCTATGTTTTAACAGGAAAAATCGATCAAATAACAAACCGAAAACTATCAGAGTCCATTTATCAACAAATGAGCTTAAACACCGCACAACTTATTGCTCAACGTTAAATAGGCATACAATGTCAGCATCTGTATTCCCTAATAAACAAGGGAATATAGAAAGTCTTATATCTTTCTGTATATTTTCTTATTGCGATAATTATTCAGGTCGGCTATCTTTCATATACACGCTCTTTTATGAGTATTACAAGTGTAATATGTTTCCCTAAAAAAACTGAAAATAAAAAACAATCGATAGTCTATGTCTACAATCATTTTTACCCTTGTTTGCCTTGGCCTGATAATCTGGCTCATTATTATCTATAACCGTCTGGTTTCTTTAAAAAATCAAGTCGAAGCAGCCTGGAGTGACATCAGTGTACAACTGAAACGCAGGCATGATCTTATTCCTAAATTAGTTGAAGTTGTTAAGCAATATGCCAGTTATGAACAGGCCTTATTAACTCAAGTGACTGAAATAAGAACACAAAGCCAAAAACTGGATGATTTAAAAGCATTGGATCTGAATGAAACCGGTCTATTGGAACAAAATATAACCGAACAGCTTGGTAAAATAAAAATACTGGCCGAAGATTATCCTGATTTAAAAGCCAGTCAGCATTTTATTGAATTACAAAAAGAACTGTCTATCATTGAAGAAACCTTGCAACATGCCAGACGTTTTTATAATGGTGCAGTACGAATGCTGAATACTCGCATTGATACCTTCCCAGATTTGGCCATTGCCAGGCTGTTCAGTTTCAAATACCGCCAATATTTTCAAATGGATATGAATTAATGAATTTTATCTTTTCCAGATCGTTATTTTTCAGTGTGTTCTTTCTGCTGACAAGTCTTAATTGTTATGCAATGGAAGTCATTAAAAATTATGAAAGTCAGATAATAATTGAGCCCGATAGCAGTCTCATTGTCACCGAAAAAATCACCGTTAATGCCGAGGGTAAAGAAATTAAACGGGGAATTTATCGTGACTTTCCCACTCGATATAAAGATATTCATGGTAATAACTACAATGTGAAATTTGAAATCCTTTCTGTGATGCGTGACGGTCAGACAGAAGACTACCACACCGAATCACTCTCTAATGGTATCCGGATCTATATTGGTAAAAAAAATCACTTTCTTAAACAGGGAACTCATACTTTTACGATTCAATATTACACCAATAGACAGCTTGGCTTTTTTGAACAATACGATGAACTGTATTGGAATGTCACAGGCAATGGCTGGGCATTTCCAATATTAAAAGCCAATGCCAGCATTAAATTACCACCTGGTGTTTCAATTAATCAAATTGCCACCGAAGCTTATACAGGAGCACAAGGTGACAAGGGTAAGAATTTTGTTGTTTCTACGCTGGATGACACTACCGTTTTTTTTGATACAACCAATAGCCTACCTCTTCATCATGGCTTGAGCGTCGTTGTTAACTGGCCAAAAGGCTACGTACAGGAACCCAGCCAGCAAGAAAAAATACTCTGGTTCTTTCAGGATAATCAGGCCACATTGGTTGGTTTTATGGGGCTAGCGACATTATGGTTCTATCTTTTTTTTACCTGGCTTAAAGTGGGCAAAGATCCTGAAAAAGGGGTCATTTACCCTCGTTACTATCCAGATAAAGAACACTCCCCTGCTTCAATGCGTTTTGTGCAACGCATGGGTTACGATAACAAAGCGTTTTCATCTGCTCTGGTCAATATGGCTGTCAAAGGTTATTTAACAATTACGATGAAAACAAAATACTTTACCATTGATAAAATTGGTGGCGCAGCAAATCTTTCACTGGGAGAATCTGCTATTGCTCGCTCTTTATTTAATCGTAAAAATCAGGTAGTACTTAAACAAGAAGAACATAGCATCATTAGCAAAGCCATTAGCGCTCATAAAAAAGCTCTGACAAGAGACTATGAAAAGCTTTTTTTTAATACCAATAAAATGGCCTTATTACCTGGCTGGATAGGTAGTGTCATTATTTTAGCCATTACTATATTTTCAATAGAATCATCAGAGGCAAGAGCCGTCAGTGCTTTTTTTACTGTCTGGTTAAGTATCTGGTCTATTGGCGTCACATTTTTAAGCATTATGGCTTACCATGCATGGAAAAATGTTCAAGGTTTTTTAACCTTATTACCCGCTCTTGGCGCCACCGCTTTTGCAACGCCCTTTATTGGTGGTGAAGTGGCAGGCTTATATTTCTTTTGGCAAAACGCCGGCTCGGGGGTCTTATTAGTTTTTATTTTAACCATCATAACAAACATCTTGTTTTATGAGTGGATGAAAGCTCCCACCTTAAAGGGACGAGAATTATTAGACAAAGTCGATGGCTTTAAGCAATATTTAATGGTCACTAAAACCGAAGAATTACAACAGAAAAACCCTTCTGGCCAGTTACCAGAATTAACACCAGAACTATTTGAAAAATATTTACCTTATGCCATGGCTTTGGATGTCGAAAAACAATGGAGTGAACGTTTCAGTTCTATTTTTTCTCAATTAGAACAGCGAGGAGAACATCACAAGCCTTTGTGGTACACAGGAAGGCATTGGGACACTCATAACCTGACAGGCTTTTCATCTGCCATGGGTGATACTCTCAACTCGGCTATTTCATCCTCATCCACTGCACCAGGTTCCTCATCTGGAGGTGGTGGATCTTCTGGCGGTTCATCTGGAGGTGGCGGTGGTGGCGGAGGTGGTGGTGGATGGTAATCATCCTCTAAATTAAAATAAGGATCCAAATGAATCACCAAGAAGAGCATATAATCTCCTGCCCTTATTGCGGCGAGAATATCAATGTATTAATCGATTGTACCTATGATACTCAAGAATATATTGAAGACTGTCAGGTTTGTTGCCGACCAATAACGTTTCAAGTGCAACATACTGGACATTCCATTCAAGTTAACGTCAGACATGAGAATGAATAATTTTTTTATATTTTAATTGACAGATTTTCTAACTTAACTACAATAAGACTCGCTAGGTTTGAAGTTGTATGGACTTAAAACTTTTGCTTGGAAGTCTGTGTTATCCCTGCATTAACTTTCACCTCCATTTCTGTTGTATCTCTAGATATTTTATCTCTAAAAGAAGGTAGTCCTAATTGGCTTGTGTGCCTAATTATGTCTGCGATTTAATGTACTATTCACTTTTTTAACAAATGGAATATATAATGTCTAAATTTGTTGTTGATCCAAAATCAAAAGTTAAGTTTAATCAATTGGTTACTGTTTATTGGTTTTTATATGGGAATAGAGAAAAAGCTATATCTTTTGTCTCGGGACATATAAACGATGAAAATATAACTTCTTTTTTATAAAAAAATCAACAGGGGAACGTTCGTAAAGTAATGGGGGATAAATTGGAGGTTTAGGCAGAGTAGACTATTTTATTCACTTTCATTTCTGTTTAAATTATCCCCCATTTACTTTCATCTCATAATTGAGATAAACCTTAAACTCAGACTTTAAATATTAAGCTCATTACTCTTTTTAGAATTAGCTTCGAATCTATAAATGTATTCATGACTGAGTTCTCCTGCAATTTCATGGGATTTATAGCTTACCAATGCCATCTGCTTTACCTTCAACCGCACAGGTTTGCTCACAAAGACTTCCATTTGTTTTAATATTTTTTCACTAGAAAATGCCTCCGCATACAGGCCGATGGTTAAGTGAGGGCGATAAGAGGTAGTGCGAAATTCATTAGCCCCTTTAGAAAGTATTTCACGCAAGCGTAAGATGCCTTCATCAGGATCAGAAACTTCCAGAAAAGGTGCCGATGCAAAGCTGTTCATGCCCCCTACTTCAATTTCAAAGGGCTCTATATTCGCTTCTTTTAAAACCTGCAGTTGAGACTCATACTGTCCATAAGTGAAATCATCATTATATCGGTATTCATCACTCAAAAAGCCGCACACAAACAATGTAATGTGTGGTTGACGATGATAAGGCTCTAGCAGATAACTATTTAGATGTTGTCTGGCCGCATTAAACTTTTCCTGCAGGGCTTCATTGTCATCACAGAGTAACACCCAGACTGCATAATTCTTTCGTCCATGATGCCATTCTGGAAAATCTCGTATTTCAGAGGGAATAGTTTTTTGTGCTTGCTGGAACAGTGTTGGATTATTTTTCATCAAATTGACTTGAGTATTATTCTTATTCCGTTGATTAGATATTAAGCCCAATGATAATTTTATAAATTATAGCTATATTCGACAGCTCCATGAAACAGGAGCTTTTCTAACATGAAATATAGCTGTAATTACAATATTTTGAGATTGAACAAGATATAAGACTCTGTAAGGAAAGCGTTCAATTGCAATTCGTCTGAAATCCTTGTAAATTTTTTTATAAAGTAGTGGATTCCGTTCAATTTTTGATATGGCAGCATCAACACAAAGAAGAAAGTCATGACCAAGCCCCAGTCTATGTTCTTCATAAAATTTAAAACTTTCTGAAATATCTAGCTCAGCTTCTTTCCGTATAGTGAGCAAATAATTCATTTTCTAGAAATAACTCGTTTTTTTACATCTGACCAGGAAGAACCTAATTCTTGATCAGTCATAAAGCTATTTAAACGCCTATCAAGTTCTATTTCTTGATTTTCTGTTAAGTCTATTTCTGATTCTTTGCTGAGTACACTATCCCATAGCTTTTCAGCTAACATAATACGTTCAGAGACTGTAAGCTCTTGTATTTCCATGATATTAATCCCTTATTGGTCTAAACATTATAAATAATTATAGCATTTTATCAATGTGTAATATATGAGTCTAAAACATAATGATTACAGTACATCAATAGCATGGAGAATATCCTCTAAACCATTATTATAGTTGTTTCGGAAATCTGCATATCGCTTACTTTTAAGTAATTCTGGTATTTTACAATCTTGGTACATAACGGGTAAAACTTGAATTTTTCCTTTTTCAACTTCATCCCAGTATTTTGTTTGCCACTCACGTTCAACCCAATGAGAAGCCACTGAATATTCAGATAAAATTACAATAACAAAAGTAGCATCTTTAACACCCTCTGAAATTTTTTGCGGAATAGACTCTCCCACTTTTATCGACCATTCATCAAGCCATGGTGTATGTCCAGCAGCTTTTAGATCTGTAGCAAGCCATTTTGCAAAATTTTTATCTTTTGATGAATGGGAAATAAAGATATTATCTCCTGATTTTTTATTTGAATATCTCACTTCAATCATTCTATCTACTAAAACAGAATCCACATAATGTAACTCACGAAAATAATCTAACTTATCTTCTTCGTCAAGATCAACTTCTGGGTTTCTGACTTCAGAAAATCGACCACAAAAGTCATGTAACTTTTCCCTCCGTGCCATTAAATCTTCCATTGTTACTGGTGCAATAAAATCTTGAGGTATAATATAATAGCCTTCTGCCAGAAAAAAATCTCCAATATAAATTACAGCTCCTGGTATACCACAAACTTCTTCATCAGATATTTCTAAACAATCAATTTCTTCATCAAATATTGTATCCTCGTCATCATAGTAGCCAATTCTATCTTTAAGATAACCATCAATGATTTTAACAGGCCCATAAGGAATTTCATTTGGTTTCATATCTAAGAATAACTCCTAACAGCTAAGTCTACAGAAACATGCATGTTGGATACATATTTTCGTATCTCTTGCTTGTAGTTTCAACAATTGTAAACAAAAATAAAACCAATTAATGTAAGATATTTCTCAAAATATCTTTCTGAAATAGCCAATTTTATACTTCGAAATATAGTAAAATCAATTAAATTGTTTTTAATACAATGATATTATATTTTTAGATTTTGAAAACCCGAGTAAGAATAAATAATATAATGTGTTGGTTAATTTAAGTAAGAAATATGAGGTATGAATATTTCAAAGACACTTATACGAACACCTTATGTCCCTGAGCTGCAGCAGCCCCCACCACTACTGCATCCACCTGACTTAATCAATTTTGCATCTTTATTAATAATATATTTTAGCGATAGATACAAAAGAATTACTGATGAAACTTGAGCAACAAAACCTGCTTCTTCTTCATGCTCATCAAAAATTAACATCTGTCCCAAACTCTCTGGAAAAAAGCTATCAAAGGCAAAGCCAAAGATTAAACTACCAATAATCACTGATGATAAATAAATCACCAGAGAAGTTTTACCCAATGTTTTCATAACAACACTCATGGTAATAGTGTTCGTTGCAGGTCCTGCAGTTAAAAAGATAAAAGCGGCACCTGGTGAAAAACCAGCACTGAGAAGAGAAAGTCCAAGTGGAATCGATGCAGTCGCACACACATACAGTGGTACAGAAACAGCGAGTACCAGAACATAGTTCATAAGCGGATTGGCAGAAATGTATTCAGCCAGATTTTCAGGCATAAAGGTGATAATCAATGCACCTAGAATTAAACCAATCATCAAAGCACGAGCAATATCCTTATAAATATCATCAAAGGCATAAGATAAGACTTGTTGAAAAATATTTTGTTTATCTTCTGCTTTAACCACATTGATATTTAAAGGCTTACCAATGATATGACCACTGACAGGCTTAAATTGCATTGATGGATTGTTTTCACTATTTGATTCGGTTGCTTCTTCTTTGACCAATAACAGTGTTAACAACCCAGCCAGCATAGAAATAATCACCGAGGTTACAACACGATATAGCGTAAACAACCAGCCAAAAACACCATAAGTGGCCATTATTGAATCAGCCCCAGTAATGGGGGTTGATATTAAAAAAGTTTGAATGGCACTTCGTGAAGCACCACTTTTTTTCAATGCACTAACAAAGGGAATGACACTACAAGAACATAGAGGTAAAGGAATACCAAACACTGCAGCCTTAATATTGGCCATAAAATTATGCTCACCCAGATGTTTTTTTATAAAAGCATCGGGTAAGAGCAATTTAAAAATGCCCGCTATCACGACACCAATTAAAATAAAAAACGCAATTGAATTAAGTAAAATCCAAAAATTAGCTAGCAATTCAAGTATAAGTTCTTTCACCATCATTCTTTGTATTAAATAAAGACTTTCACTGTGTTAATAACTAAGTGAGTACCTGAGCGACATTAAATGCAACAAATGACAAACTCCATGCCGTTGCTGTTGTAAAAACAAATAAATACCCAAGATATTTCCATCCACCCGCTTCACGCATAAAGACCATAGAAGCTGCTAGACAAGGCAAATAAATCATAACAAAAACAATAAACGAGATACCTGCAGGCAGGCTAATATTGGCTCTGATTTTTTCAATTAAACCAGAACTTTCTTCATCATGTTCTTCCCCTAAACCATACAACACACCGAGAGTTGCGACAACCACTTCTTTAGCAGCTAAGCCTGTTTCCAGAGCAATTGCCATTCGCCAATCATACCCCAATGGTGCGAAAAAAGGTTCTGAAGCATGACCAATAATACCTAGATAGCTGTTTTCCAATTTATAGAGCGCGAGTTCATTTGTTAAAGCATTTATGGTTTCTTCATTTTGAGTCTGTTCAATTTTAACCTGAAATTCTTGCTCCATCTCAATTTGCTTGGGATAGTTACTGGCAAACCAGATCAATACCGATGCCAGTAAAATATAAGTTCCAGCTTTTCTCAAGTACATCATTGCCTGAGCTGAAACCGTATGCCAAATCAGTTTAAACGAAGGTAAGCGATACTTTGGCATCTCCATAACAAACGGTTCATCATCACCTTTAAATACGGTTATTTTTAATACTTTGGCCGCCAACACACCAATAAGTGCACCACTGATATAAATCAGAAATAAGATATTACCAGCCTGCTCTTCTGTAAATAGAGCACCAACAAACAAGACGTAAATAGGCAATCTGGCACCACAGCTCATAAAACCAATAATGAACAATGTCAGTAAGCGATCCCGATCATTCTTCAGGGTTCTTGCTGCCATATAGGCTGGTACTGAACAACCAAACCCACTAACCAATGGAATAAATGATTTACCGTGCAACCCAAATTTATGAAAAAAACCATCAAGAAGAAAAGCCACACGACTCATATACCCTGTGGTTTCCAATAAAGCAATGCCTAAAAACAGGATAACAATATTCGGCAAGAATAAAACAACCGCTCCCACACCCGCAATAGCACCATCAGAAATAACAGAGGCCAGTTCGGTATCACCCAGATAACTCTTTGTACCATCAATCAATGAGGCAAAAAAAGCATCAATCCAGTCCATTGGTATACTGCCCACTTCAAAAGTCAGTTGAAATAAGCCCCACATTAAAAATAAAAAGATAGGTAAACCAATAAATTGATGCATGAGTAGATTATCAATTTTGTCGGTGAGACTTTGTTTGACTTCTTTATCAAAATGAACAGTTTCTACTACTGCTCCTTTCGCTACGGCTGATTTCTCATCATTGAAAATATCATCCAGATCTTTGGTGTCATAGTGCAGATACAAATGTTGATAAGCTTTATTAACAATAGGCTGTAACTCAGTCCAAATCGGTTCTTCATGAAATCTAAGGTAAGTTTCCTTGTCTTCTCGTAGTAGTTTAATTGCCAATGCCTTGAGACTGATTTTACATTTGATTTTTTTCTCTTCTAAAAAAGAAACAATATGAGTAATTTCTTCTTCAAAAACTTCGCTGAACTGTAGATGGAAACGGTTTTCTCTAAGATTATAAGTTTTGATAATGGCTTGAATGACATCATCAATACCTGTTTTTTGAACAGCAGAAGTTTTAACGCAGTTTACGCCCAAAATTTTGCCAAGCTGAACTTCATCAATATCAACACCTTCTTTGACCGCTTCATCAGTCATATTAAGAGCGACCACTATTTTCTTATTTAATGCTAATAACTCAGTGGTGAGATATAAGTTACGTTCGATATTAGTTGAGTCAACCACATTAAGAATCAGATCATATTCACTATCATCAAGATATTTTTTGGTCACACGCTCTTCAATAGTGTAATCGGTCAGAGAATAAGAGCCAGGTAAATCAGTAATTTCAAAATCATATCCATCACGATTAAAGCGTACGATTTCTTTTCTGACCGTTACCCCACTGAAATTGCCTACTTTAAGTCGTGCATTACCCACAGAATTGATCAGAGCACTTTTGCCCACATTAGGCTGACCTACCAGGGCAATTTTAATTGTTTCTGTTTTAGTACTCATTATACGGTGACCTCAATTTTTTCTGCTTCAGAGGCACGTAAAGCGATATGTGTTTTATTAATACATATTTCCATGGTTTTTTTAGCCAGCGAATGTCCATCTATGGAGATAATAGCGCCCTTTACCAAACCAAAAGAATTAAAGCGATTTTTCAATTCACGATTCGCGTTTATTTCTGACACTGTGGCTAATTGCCCTTTTTTTAGTTCGTTAAGTTTCATTTTGGTCTCTGCTACTAATCAATGAAGCAATATTGTAAATGATATTTATTATTATTTACATGATCATTGTCACTTTCATCTTATTTACTTAAAAAATAATAAAAATTGATAAAAAACTTGCAAATTTATCCAAAATACTTAATGATAATGATTATCATTTACATAAAAGGAGTGATTTATGAATTATTTTCTGGACTGCTGGTTAGAAAGCAATACACCTTCTATCCGGGTTTATAACAAAAAGTCAAACATGCCAATACTCGAATTCAAGGGTGCTGAAGTTCAAACATTATTGGATGAGCAAATCATTGATCTTGAAGATCTACATAATAAGGATGTGTTATTGGAGCAAGAAATTATTCAAAGACTCTTTATTCATTCAACTAAAATGATCAATAAAAATGAAATACTACCCCCATTTGAATTTTGGAAAACATTGACAAACATCATTAGCAGCTTTAATGAACGACACCAATCAATTCTCAGTGGTAAACATTTTTTTACTAAACATCCTGTCTAATAAGGAAAAATATTATGTCATGCTTAAAGAAAATTTTTTCAAGAAGTATTGATCCCATGGATTCAAGCCCTAAAGTATTATCCGTTGAAATTATGGGACCAAACAAAGAACTGGTTATTTTTCACCATGGAAAACGATATTTACTAGCTGAAAACACCCATGGTCAGTTAAGGCTCCATAAATAACCAAGCACTCTTTATATCAATAAATAAAGCATCAGGAATCTGAAAATATGTGTCAGCACAGCGCAATCCATAAAAACGCATTCAGTGGTTTCAAATCATGCATGTCTTCCAATGACAGTCTTACTGACCCAATACCTGTCAAAAAAACACGGCAGAGAAGAAAAATCTGGGAGCTGGAACATAATTATCACTGTGCTGTGGTAGGCACCTGCCTCACTTTAGCTGAGACTCGTAAACTGGTTTCTCGTTTTATCATTAATACCAATCAATTAAGTGAATATGATTTTCATACCAGTGCCGTTCATATGGTTTCAACAAATGATCGATATGGAAAAAAATTTCATTCTTATCTCGATAAAAAATTTAAAAGCTACATTACTCAAAGCAAAAAAATGAATTTAAAAGAGTTACGAAGCTTATGGCAATCTGTGTTAAAAACAGTTGATGTTATTGGTGTTTTCTGGGCCTTAATCACTCATCCTGAAGCCAATGCGGATATTATTAAAGATGCCTATGGCGATATACATATGATGTCTCATCTCTCAGGTGCAGGTAATCGAGCAGATGTGAAACAATTGAAATCACTGCAACAGGAAAGAAATAATTTTAAGCACAATAGTGATTTGTGGCAAAACCGTTTCCAACAAGAAAAAATTATTAATGAAGGACTGAGAACAGATTTGGAGAAGCAATCCAATATTAATCAGCAACTTGAACAAGAAATTACCCATATGCAATCTAAGATTGATGAGTTACTTAATCACAATAGCGAACAACATCGCCAGCAATTGAATCTGAAAATTGACAAGTTAACACAGCATATAAGTCATCTTAAAACATCCAATCAATTGCTCAGTCAAAGGATTGATGATTTCAAACAAAAAACGCAGGATAGTCCAAAACAACCGACTATTTTTAATGAAAATCAAACTGAGTCCGAAGATGGTTGTCACAACTGTCCAATTGCTGACTCAGATGATAAGGAAGGTCTTTGTGGACGCTGTATTCTTTATGTGGGAGGGCGAACGAGTCTTACTCAACACTTCAAACAATTGGTTGAAAATAAAGACGGAACCTTTCTGCACCATGATGGTGGGATAGAAAAAAGCCATCAGGAACTCAGTGGCATGATTGGTCAGGCAGATGTGATAGTTTTCCCAACGAATTGTGTCAGTCATAAGGCATATTGGCAACTAAAAAAATCATGTAAGAAACAACACAAGCCCTATAAAATACTTAATAGTTCTGGTCTTTCATCTTTTTCTATTTTACTAGATGAAATAAGCCAGAGTTGATGTAATCAGCATATTCTATAAAGTGTTTTCTGGCTTAACAGGCAATTTAATAGTAAAGACAGCGCCTTTATCTTCTCCTTCACTATGAGCACAGATACTACCACCATTTGCGATGAGGTAATTAGCACAAGCATGGAGTTTAAAACCTGAACTGAAGGAGGAATCATCATAAGTCTTCTGTTTCTTGATACTGACATAATCTGCGGCAAAAATTCGATCACTCAACTCAGACATAAATCCTATCCCATTGTCTTGTATACGTACAACAATCCTTTTTTTCTGACTAACTTTCAACATTTTTTCTACAAAATTGTTGATGATAAGTTGAAGCCATTCAATCTTACTTAAGAGATAATATACGACTCTCTCCAAATGAAGTAACAACAGTTCATATTGGCTTCGTAAGCTAATTGATCCGTTATCATATACAGGTATAGGGGACAGTCAAAATAATCATCTTATGTTCTACTCCGTATTTCATAAAATACGGAATTTTACAAATTTTATGTATGGCAGATCACAAACTAAAATCAGCATCACTCAGTGTATTTAATTATGGTAAACTCAACTTATTCAGTAATCTTTTAACTATAAATTCTCTGGATAATCACAAAAAGTTAATTATAGTTTGAAATTCTGAAAACATAACCTATTCTTATAAGTTAACTAATTTAAGTTATATAGTTTATTGATGAAACAGAGAAGCAAATGAAAAAATTTATAAAACTACGCCATTTCCCAATCTATATACTCATAAGCTTCAGTCCACTGACACTCCCCATAATCGTTTTTGCACAAGAACCTGTAGCTCAACTTGAAGAAATTACAGTAACCGCTACACGAACAGGTGAGACAGATTTACAAGAAACATCTATTGCCATTACCACTTTTGATAGCACTGACTTGTTTGAAAGAAACATCACCAATACCAAAGACTTATCTTATGCCACACCAGGTATGAGTATGGGACAGAATGCCAACTACGCACAGATATTTATTCGTGGTGTTGGCACAGATGGTGTGTTTCCCGGTTCAGAAACCAGCAGTACAGTCCACTATGATGGGGTTTACATGTCTCGTCCCACTATGTTATTTAATGATTTTCTTGATATCGAGCGAGTTGAAGTCCTAAAGGGCCCTCAGGGGACACTCTATGGGCGAAATTCTGTTGGTGGAACCATCAATATAACTCCTTATTTACCAACCAATGAACATCGAACTGTCGGTAGTGTTGAACTGGGCAACTATGGAAGAACACGTGTTGCAGCCAGCGTTAGCGGTCCTGTCGTAGAAGATACTCTAATGGCAAGTTTATCTGTCATAGGCCATAATAGTGATGGCTATGTTAAAAATGCGAATCCAAATGGTACCGATTACTTCAACGATGAAAATCGAGAAGGAATCCGAGGTAGCCTTCGCTGGTTAATTAATGATCAACTTGAATTCATTCTCAGTTCAGATTATCTTAACCAAGATGAATCCCCTCCAATGAGGAAACCTACTCATACTCTAACAGATGGCACTCCTGCTAACACAGCTCAGGTTATTAATGATCCATGGAAAATCGATAGTAACTTTGATTCAACGACTGAACTCACCAATTATGGAACCCATGGAAAACTAATCTGGGACATTGATGAAGATTATCAAATGACCTCAATTACCGCATATAGAGGAGTTGATTACAAATTACACGGTGATACCGACTATACTGAAATAAATGATTTTGATTTTTCAATTAATGAAGAACAAACACAGTTTAGCCAAGAACTTCAACTAACAAAAAAAACAGGACGTTTAACCTGGCTTGCAGGTCTTTACTATTTCGATGAAGATATCGACGTAGATTTTGTTAATAATACAACAGTACAGGCTGCGGTTAACAGAAATTTTCCAGCCATACCCGTGCAAGCAATTCTAGATGCAGAAGTTAATACCACCTCATGGGCCGCTTTTTTTCATGGTTCCTATGCGTTAACTGATCAACTATCTGTCATCTTTGGTTCTCGCTATACTGATGAAGAAAAGACCATCAGTGGCTGCCCATTTTCCTCTGCAGTCGGGGGAGCTTCAGCGGTCTGTGCTCCAGATGAAAAAGCCAGTCTAGATGAAAGTGCCAGTACTCCAAAAGTTGGACTAGAATACCAATATAATGAAGATTTATTCTATTATGGAACAATATCCAAAGGTTACAAAAGTGGAGGTTTCAATTTTGGCTACTCTGATCCTGTTTCCGGTCAAGGATTTTCACATCCTGATGCAGAATTTGATCCTGAATATCTGATCGCTTATGAAGTTGGAATGAAATCAAACTGGTTGAATAATCGTTTGCGGATTAATGGTGCTCTTTTCTTCTATGATTATGAAGACTTGCAAATACTCTCCTTTATCAATAATACATCAACTATTGGTAATGCAGACGAATCTGAAGCTACTGGTGCGGAATTAGAAATAACTTATGCTCCCACTAATAATTGGCGTTTTGATGCAGGCTTTTCATGGTTAGATGCAAAATACACTGATTATAAAAATGCCTCTGAAATCAACAATAATGGTCCTATCACCATTGATGCTACACATAATACTCTCAATAAGTCACCCAAATGGACCAGTGATCTCACTGCACGATACTATCAATATCTTCCTAGTGGAAACATGCTAACCTGGAGAGTCAACCACTATTGGCAAGAAAGAGAATATTTCAGTTCTGGCAACGTCAAAAGCAAGAGCCAGGAAGCCTATGGCATTACAAATATCAGTCTCGGATATAGTTCACTTGATGAAAAGTTTGAAGTGCTTGCCTATGTTGATAACGTGACTGATGAAGATTATTTTAATGGTATGATTGGCTTTAACCTTAACTCTGGATTGGCTGGAGATATTAACCCACCAAGAACTTATGGAATTAAAGCAATTTATCACTTTGAATAATAAAGAGAATGGTACTTAATTATTATTTTACACTAAGTTCAAGCATTACCACTTCAATGGCATGAGCTAATTTTTTTATCCATGCAGTTTCAATTAATGGTTCTGCATAGTCAAAAACAATATCCATTGAGTTATTCAACGTCGTAACCAGTAGATAAACACCAATATGAGGCATTGTGTTATTAATTCTCATACGGCTTGATTGCACTTGTAGGTTTGGCCCTATTTTTTCAAATAACTTATCAGCTCTGCCAACATTTGAGACACCATACTTAACTAACGTCGTTTGCATGGACAGTAAATGATTGATTGAACTCAATATAGCATCTAAATCCTCAATTTTAGGTTCATCAGGTACTGGAACCTTATTTAAATTGTTACATAGATCAACATTAAACTGTCGACATTTTTCCCATAAATCCTCTCCCTCTCGCAAAGAAATAATCGTCGGTGCTGCAATAACGTAATTTCCCATATTTTCATTTTCAACCTTCCATGGTGATTCTGTTAAGGAACGAGCATTGGAAGCATTAAAAATATCAACCGTATCCTCATCAATATTTCTTAGTTGTAATAACGCTTTCGCAAAAGCAATATTAACCAAAGCATTAACCGTTGTTCTATTGTCACGGCAGGCAGGTATAATTTTGTCTAATTTTGAAGCAGGAATTGTGTGCGTAAAGCTACGAGGTATGATTTCAAGACTATCACTATATTCATGATTAAAACAATTAGAATTGATGCTAACAGCTTCATCTTGCTCTTCAGACTCTTGTATTTTTTCATTAACGTTTATTAATTTATCTCTGATAAGAGTTTCAAGTGACGGAAGACAAGATAAAAATGGAAGTTGAGGTTTCCTATCCAATTGAATATCTTGCATAGAACTCAAGAGCTCACTACTAAGATTAATAATACTAAGCCCATCACTAATTGCATGACTACACCCAATAATTATGTCATATTCTGGAATTTTTCCTGGAGTTGAATAACTCACAAGAAAAAAACGCCATAAACCTTTTGAAATATCAAACGGCATACAAGCTTCATCTGAAAAAATCTTATTCGCAGTGGATTCATCACCTGATTGAATATGTTGTATAGAAATATCTTCAAATTTAGCATTGAAGTTAAAAAAATAGTGTTCTTCCTCTATATAAACTGTCGCCCTCAACATTGGATGACGCTCAAATAATAAATTAAGTGATTGTTTAATAACATCAAAATTAATGAATCCTTTCACACGTGTAATAGCTGCAATAGAACTACCACCATTACATTTATTATGCATATGAATGCAAAGTGATTCCAAAAATCCTAATTTTCTTGGAGATATTTTCATTTAATTAATCTCATTTTTTGAAAATAAAAGGTTGACACTATTTCAGCCTATTTTTAAACATTGATACTACGGACTTACTTTTAATTGATCATTTTTTAATGGTAATTTCATAGTAAAAATAGCTCCCTTTCCTTCACCTTCACTATATGCATTAATACTCCCACCATTAGCAATCAAATAATTTGCACAAGCATGTAATTTGAAACCAGAACTACTGGAAACAACACTGTGATGCTGATGCTTCTTTGGGCTGGTATAATCTGCGGCAAAAATTCGTTCTTTCATTTCAGGAGCAAAGCCTGTTCCATTATCCTGTATTTGCAAAATAATAAAATCCACTTCATCTAAATTATTTTCAACATTCTTTTCAAGCAGAGTATTAATCATCAATCGACGATGTTCGATAGCAATCGATGTCATAGATTCACATGCATTTTTTATGACGCTTAATATAATTTGCAGCAATTGATACTCTTCGGCAAACAGTTTAGGTAAGTTCTCTTGTTTAAGAATTAATTCAATATGTTCTGAACGCATTAAATTATCCAACATTTTCAACGCATCATTGAGTAACTCATTAACATCCAAATTCTCTTTCATGGGTTTAACAGTTGTATACTTTGACTGCAGATGAATAAATTCTTCTATGCGCCGTATCGTATCACAGGCTTTTTCCAGGTTATCCGCATGGGTTTGATAATCATTCGCAATAACCTCAGGTAAAACTGTAGTAATCTGGGTCAATTTTTCCCTTTCGATAGAGTCTAGATCATTATGAGTTTGAAGAGCATCAGCGAGTCGTTTCATCAGGTGTGGCGTGTTTTTAACTAAATCACTATTATGCATAGCACTATAGGTCTGTTCAGTTTTTGTTTTCAAAGGGGTCAGTGCATTACCAATATTGTGCATCACTTCAATAGCAATCTCTGCCATACCAGATTCTCTGGCGTGTTTAAGCAATTGAGCCTGTGCCTGTTTTAAGGCGGCAGTACGTTCTCGGACTTTTTCTTCCAAGTGTTCATATAACTGAGCATTTTCTATTGAAATAGCAGCTTGTGCTGCCATCATTTGCATCATCTGCAAACGACTTTGATGAAAAACATGAGTTGTCAATTTATTTTCCAGATACAACACACCAACCAAACGTCCCTGAGATAACACAGGCTGGCACAATACTGATTTCTGTGTTTTCTTTGTCGTATTTGCTTCATTACGATTCTGGATGAAATAAGGATCATAAAAGAATGGTTGATAGGATTCCTGAGCATCATCCAATACAACGGGCAAACTTTTTTCAATCACCTTCATCAGCATTGTTTTAGGTATGTCATGATAATCATCTAATGGATCATTATGCAAAATTTGTCGTGTTTGATCATCCATTCTACACTCTGCAGCAATATGCCAAGAGTTGTGCACATCTGATTCATCATCAGATGAATCCCTTAGTAATAAAACCGTGCGTTGTGCACCCGCATTTTCCATAACCAAATTAAGCAATTTGTTAAGTAAGCCACTCAAGTTTAATTCGCTGGAAAGCATCTGTGCACTTTTCATAACAGAAGTGAAATCCATAGCGATAGTCGTTGTGGTTTTGGTACTAGTAGTATGAGTTTGTTTTATTGCATCAGATTCTTCTCTGGTCAGTAAATCAAGTAATTCAGGGTAAAGCATTTCCAGTTGTTCTGTTTTCGCTTTAGCACCCCATCGAGCCCAAGCATAATATGCACGGGTCATCAAAGGCTGGGCAAAAAGCACTTGATTTCTACTTAGGTAAAACCTCCCAGCTAATTCACAGGCCAGAGCTTCTTCCTGTATAAATTTATTTTCATAAGCCAAAGCAATAGCTTCATGATAATACTCCATAGCCATCAGCGGTTCATCCTGAATTCGGCATCGCTCAGCTTCAACCAGCGCCCATTTATGTTGAAAATTCATAGGGGCATGACGTGATAGATTAGCTAGGATTTCCTGGTGAAAATTAATTTTAGATAGAAAGACTGCCTGATTTTCTATACTTTCTTCTCGATAACAGGCTAAAAGGATAAGAGCATTATAAAAAGAATATTCCGGTGAAAACAAAGAACCTATAATTGCATCCAGATATTCTTCAACTGAATCACTCGCATTTAAAGCATTTTGGTCATCATAAAAAAGATATGCCAATATGGCTTGATAATTATGTGCCATACAAATAGCAAAACGATCATTAGCCTGTTCATGCAAAGGCAGAGAAATATCTATTTGATAGGCGTTTCCCTGTAGTCGTTCGGGAGCGTTACTGGCACCCGACAAATTTAATATAACTTGTTGCAGCATCTTGTTGTAATTCAGGCAGACATCCTGATGAATATCTGACATAAGATATTGATCACGTTCAATAACCTTTTCTAGTCCCTGCAATTCTAGACCAGAAAAAAATGAATAAACATTAGCCCAGAGTAAAGAAACGGCAGAATAATGTAAATCACCCGATTCCATACCAAATTGTGACCCTTTCCTTAAGGAACTAATACTATCGCGAATAGGTTTCTTATGAAATCTATTACCAAAAACAACCACATAAGTCTTTACTCTTTGTGCCCGAGCCTGTAATTTATCCAGTAAGGCCATTGCAAGCAAACCAAACTCATAACCGGTATCAATATCATTAACCACTGCAGATAACAAAAAACCATATGCGCCATAAAATGGCACAATTTCTGGTGCATTACCATATTTAATCGCCAGTTGTACTTTTTTAAAGACCGCCAATGGGTATAAAGCAGGAATCGCAATATATAATGCCGAACTCAGCATTTCTAGTAATCGAACTCCAGCTATAATTATCGGATCGCTCATCATTGGTAAATCAATCAGAGAATCAACTTTCCGATCACCTATCAATGCCTGAGTTTTAGTCAATTCACGTTGAAAATCATCTGATCCGGGTGATTCTGGAAATTCAATACCACATTGCTTTAAAATTGGAAGTGCATATTGAATAGCAGACAAAGGATCATTACTTGCAATCAAACTTAAACAGTGAAGCTGATGAGTTTTAATCTCATCAACAAGAGTTTGACTCTGACGGAGGATGATATCCGCATATTGCTGTTGTTGAATGTAATCCCCAAGTAAAAAAGCCACTTCAGCAGCACCTTCAGTTAACGCTAGTGTTAATGAATAATCAGTCTGCCAGCTTGTTTCATTATCGGATAAATTCAGCAACTCCAAACCCGAACGAAAAAAAAGCTGTGCCGCATCATAGGCTGTTGCTCTCTTTGCAGCATAACCTGCCAATTGGTTCAATCTTGCTAGCTCAATACGTTCATCAACTTCAGAAATAAGAGTACGTCCAGCGTTAAGTTGATTAACAATTTCAAACAATTCATCCTGTACAGGATCACTGCTTACTTCTTTTTCAGCACTCTCATTCTCACTGCTCTGTTGTTTCAACAAACGACCAATATTTAGATGTAATTTAGCTTTTTGCTCTTCTGGAATAAGTGAATAGGCTGCCTGTTGGATACGATCATGGGCAAAACAATAGTCAATATTCAGCCCTTCTATCTCCTCCTCCATATTATTTTGTAACAGCTTATAGTTTTCACCAATAGGTACAAGAAGATTACTCTGAATCGCATGCCAGCAACTGGCTGCACATTCAGTTACAGTCATTTCTCCCACCAACATTAGCGTACTCAGTTTAAAACGATTTCCGATACAAGCAGCCAGTTGCAAAACTTTCTGAACAGACAAGTCTAGTTTACGAATTTTTTCAGCCATAAACTCAATCACATCAGCACTGGCCGCCAGTTGTCTTATTTGATCAAGGTCGTAGTCCCAATATTCCTTTTCAAAATTATAATGTAATAAATTCTCATCAGCCGCCTGCTGAATAAACTGGTGCGTAAAAAATGGATTCCCCTCGGTTTTATCAAACACAATCTGACTTAATGGAGCTGCTTGTTCGTTGCGACACTGGCAAGCATCTGCCACCAGATGATTTAAATCACTCTCACTTAAGGGGGCAAGAGCGATAGGTATCAATGGCAAACCTTGTTTCTTCAAACTATCCAGGGTTTGTAATAAGGGATGACCTGGTAGAGTTTCATTATCCCTGTAGGCACCTATAAACAACACAGCACAGTTAGTTTCATCAGAAAGAGTATTATTCTTCACATCAGATGGATGAAACAAAATAGGTAGTAGTTGCAGAGTAGCTGTATCAATCCATTGCAAATCATCAAGAAATAGCACCAAAGGATGAGATTTATGAGTAAAAACCTGAAAAAATTGTTGCATTAGATGTTGGAAACGATGAGCAGCTTCTGCACCCTGTTGATCTTCAACAACAGGTTGTTCACCCAATAACTGACTCAATTCAGGTATCAAATCAATCAGTAATTGCCCCTGATGACCCACTGCATTCAATATTTTTTCACGCCAGCGTTGTCGCTGCTCATTACTTTCACCAAGCAGTTGCTTAACCAACATCCGTAGTGCCTGTGACAAACCTGAAAATGGAGTATCACGTTTGAGTGGCTCAAATTTACCTTTAATAAAATAACCATGACTACGAGTCATTGGTTTATGTACTTCATTAATCAGAGCTGTCTTACCAATACCAGACAGACCACTGACCATTACAGCTTCCATATTACCATCACAGACACGTTCAAAACTATTAAGCAATTTTTTCACTTCATTAAAACGACCATAAAGCTTTTCAGAAAGACAAAAGTGCTGTGCTGCATCACCTTGTCCAAGAGTAAAAGACTGGATATCATTAATCGGTTGTTTTGTATGAAGCTGTTGTTTACAACGTTGCAAATCTAGCATCAACCCTGCACCACTCTGGTAACGATCTTCAGCATTTTTTGCCATAAGCTTTTGAATTATATCGTTAATAACAGCAGGAATGTCTGGCCTGAGCTGCTGGAGTGGTGATGCCTCTCTTGCTAAATGACTGTGCACCAACTCCAATGCATCAGTTGAATTAAAAGGAAGGTGTCCACTCAAAAATTCATAAAATGTAACGCCAAGAGAATAAAAATCTGTGCGGTAGTCTACTCCTCGATTCATACGCCCAGTTTGTTCAGGCGAAATATAACTAAGAGTACCTGATAATGTATCAGGATTTTGCAAGTTGAGGTTTTCAACACTAAGTTGCGTGGCAATACTAAAATCAATTAGAGCAACCTTTCGCGAAGGATGAGTCGAGTCTTCAGCAGGAGTAGAATCATCGGATAATAAGCTATCTGTGGGTAAAAATTCATCAGCTAATGAGATCTCAGGCTGAATAATAATATTGGCTGGCTTAATATCCTTATGGGTGATACCCTGTTGATGCAGTTGATCCAGAATATTCGCTAACTGTATGGCAATATCTAAAAAATCATTTATTGTTGTTTCCTGACCTGCATCTTCTTTTTGCTTTATGAATAGCTGCAGGTCTATCGAACCATTGTCAGGCATAATCAATGCCAGTTTTTCCTGCCAGGATTCTAAAGCAAGAGGAGCAACAATACCCTCAATATGAATATCACTAAGAAGGTTATATTGATGACGAAATTCCAGAAGCTCATTATAGGTCGGCAAGGCACGCTTCAGAAGTTTAATTACAACAGGAAGATTGTCACTTTGTCTTACACCTCTATAGACCATGCTTTTTTCGCCATCATATAGTATTTCATTGATGCCATAACCTGCGAGCGAAGGAAGAGGAAAAGAACTAGTTGTCAAAAATGCCGCCTTTAATTGATTATTTTATTTTCGCTGTATTTTTTACACAGCACTTATTTTAATTTCTCTACACAACAAAGCATTAAAATTTACAAGTAAAGTATAGTGGAAAGCTGTTGAATTTCAATACTATTCAGAGCTTTATCTAAAGTTCTGGTCAGATACATACTTCTTACAACGGCTATTCCTTCTAACGAAGACATCGTTTTATTTATTTTTTTTGACAAAAAAATCGTGAAGGCGTTTGACGATAGTTTTCACATTAGGTTGCTGATTCATCGAAATATGATTCCCTGCCACCTCAATCACTTCTATACTCTGAACAACTTGTGCCCAGGCTTTTTGTGGTTCTTTAGCATTATATTCATCTTTTTCATGTGCCACAAAAAATAAAACATCACCTGAGTAGCTCTCTGACTGATATGTTCGTAACGCCTCAGCATTAACCATAAACAGTGACAGAAAATGACGTAATTCATTAATATCAGGAAACAACTGTCTGTCAGTTTTATTTTGTTCATCAATAAAGAATTGAAGTTGCTTTTCTCCGTCAAGTGACTTTAATTTTTCAGCTAATCCCGTTGATTCCACACTAATATTTAACAAATATAGAAGCACATCTAAATCAGTTTTAAAAACATCTTTAGGCATGTGTCCTGTCCCAGGAGTATCCATCATCATCAACAAGTCAATCATTTGTCCTGAAGACTGAAGCTGTTGTGCCATTTCAAAGGCAATAACTCCCCCTAAAGATGCTCCTCCAATACGATAGGGGCCTTCAGGCTGAACCTGCCGTATAATATCAGTGTACAATAATGCCATTTCATCAATAGTTTTCAGAGGTTCTTCTTTACCATCCCACCCCTTAGCCTGAATACCATACACTGTATATTCTGTATTTAAACCATTTGCCAAATCACGATAAATATAAACACTTCCACCAACAGGATGAATCAAAAACAATGGAGGCTCATCAGATTCACCACTTTTAAGCTCAACTAGTAAAGGCGATATAGTTTTTTTATCAGAATTATTTAATTGCTCTTGTTCAATATTTTCAGAAAATGCTCGAATCGTTGGATTTTGAATTAAACTGTGGGGTGATAATTCCATACTAAATGCTTTTCGTAATTTTGGTATTAATTGTACAGCCGTTAAAGAATCACCTCCCAATTCAAAGAAATCGTCATCAATACCAATGTGTTCAATTCCTAGAGCTTTTTGCCAAATATCAGCAACTATACCCTCTATAGGATTCGTTGGTTTACTATATTCTGTATCCAAAGTTCTTGTTTGCACCACATCTATGATTTTTTGTTTTTTCTGCATACTCTGTTCAAGCCGCAGGTTTAAATCAGCAGTAGAAATAATTATATGTGGTAAATTTTGACTTAATACTCGTTTAAAAACATCAATCCCTTCTGTGGTTAATAATCCTAAATCATTTCCTTTTTCAGAAATCATGTCACTATCAACAGCCATACCAACCTCTGACCACCCTTCCCAGTCAACACTATAAACCGGTGTGTTTTGCACTATTTTCTTTTGTTGAGCAAATGCATCTAGATAAGCATTTGCAGCACAGTATGATGAAAAGCCAAGCCCTCCGAGAGTAGTTGAGAGTGAAGAACAAAGTAACATGAAATCCAAAGTTCCTAGCTCAAAAACCTTATTTAAAATTTTTGTACCTTGCACTTTTGCTGCCATATTGCACATTATTGATTGTATCGATGCATCTTGAATCATTTCAATACCTGGTACACCAGCTGCATGTATTACTCCATTAACACATCCAAACTGCTTAATTGATTGCTCAACGGCTTTTTTCATCTCTTGAATACTAGTCACATCAGCACTTATAACCAAAACTTCTCCACCTAATGATTCAATTTTCTGAAGCTTTCTTATTGTTTGATAAATTCGCT
Source organism: Gammaproteobacteria bacterium (assembly GCA_026196615.1). Classification (GTDB taxonomy): domain Bacteria; phylum Pseudomonadota; class Gammaproteobacteria; order GRL18; family GRL18; genus GRL18. The sequence goes on from JAPHSW010000031.1 coordinate 24,793, forward strand.
CCTGTTTATCATTCTTTTGCAACCAGGAAGTCCACAACTCTTTTTCTGGTAGTTGTGTTCGTGATAATAAAATTAAGCGGGCTTGAACTGATTCCGACAAATAGCTAGCTAACGCAATTCCGACACCACCAAGACCTCCTGTAATAAAATAAACCCCCTGCTTTTTAAGTATTGACACTTGGTCAGTTTCTTTAAACTGTAAAGTTTCGTGTGTCTCAAGCCAGCGATACTCCTTTCGATAAGCAATAATACGATCACTATGCTCAAGCTCTCCCAGTAAATATTGACCGAGTTGATTAGTTTCATCATTTTCCCAGTCAGATAGAACAATATCACAATGAGTGCATTGGATATGAGGATATTCTTGTGGAATGACTTTTATTGCGCCACTAATTGTTGCTTTAGCAGGTTCTATCTCTTCTTGACCAGATACATTAAACAGTTGATTTGTAATTACAAGTAAATCTATTTCTTGAGTTACCTGGATTTTTTCCAGAGCCTTTGATAAGAATAACAAGCTATATAAACCATCATGTTGATACTGTTGAAACTGTTCTTCATCAGGTAGCTTATGGTCTTTATCACTCAACATCCAAAAATGTGCAATAGCATCAATAGTATGCTTAGCCTCTAAAAGAGCATCAATAAGAAAAACATAATCTTTTTCATCCTCATGATTGATGACAAAACAATCATCCTGTTGTGAAAATCTTTCACCTTTTTTTACTTTAATAATATGCTGTTCATTCTGTAATAACACATTTATAAATTGTTCACTAACTCCTTTTTCATCGACAAAAACTAAATAGGTTAAAGTTTCCTCTATTACCTGATATTTCAGAGTTGATAATTGTGTTCGTTTCCAAGAAGGCGTATAAAACCAGTCATTGATATCCTTCTTTTTATACAAACCACCTAACTGATTGGCCTTATAAGCTTCACTTGGAGCATCCACCCAAAATCGTTTGCGTTGAAAAGGATAGGTAGGAATCGGTACACGATAACGTTGTTCATTTTGATAAAAACTCGACCAATCCGGTGCAACACCTGCAATCCAAAGCTTAGATATCGTGGAGCATAAGAGCTCATTATCATTCAGGTTTTCTTTGGTATGGCGCATTGTATTAAAAATCAAGGTATTTGATGGTTTGTTACTATGTCCTCTAGCAAAACTACTCAAAGTGTTACCAGGCCCTACTTCTAAAATAATGCAGTCCGATGTCTGATAAACCTGACTTAAAACATCTGAAAAACGTACTGTTTCCCGGATTTGACTAGTCCAATAAGCTCTGTCCATGATCTGAATTGGCTTACCATTAGTACTGGAAATTAATGGGATAACAGGAACTTGAAAATCAATATCTTCTAGAGTCTCATAAAATTCTGCGAGCATTGGTTCCATCATTGAAGAATGATAAGCATGTGAGGTATGCAATACTCTTGCTTCTATTTCTTCTGATTGCAATTGAGTTTTTAATAATTGGATTAATTCATCTGGACCAGATATCACACAACGCTCTGTGCCATTTACTACAGCTAAATCCAGCCCCGATTGCAAATAAGGTTTAATGTGCATTTCACTCAATGGTACCGCTAACATACTACCCGGCTCCATTGTTTGCATTAAACGGGCACGAATTGAAATCATTTTTAGACAATCATCCAAACTCATAACACCAGCCACGCAAGCAGCCGTATATTCACCCAAACTATGCCCTGCCAACATAGCAGGTTTTACCCCCCAATGGATCAAAAGCTGTGACATAGCATATTCAATAGAAAATAAAACAGGTTGTGCGATAGCGGTTTGATTTAAACGTTCACTATTTGTACCTTCATTTTTTTCAACAACTTGTTCTTCGGTTTGATTAGAGGCAGGATAAAGGAGTTCGCGGATATCTTCTTCTAGTAAGGGCTGTAATAATTCTGCACAGTGATCCAGGTGTTCACGAAAAACTGATTCATTTTGGTATAAATCTCGTCCCATGTTCAAGTATTGAGCCCCTTGTCCAGGAAAAAGAAAAATCATGTCAGGTGTTTTTTCTGACAGGATTTCACCTTTTAATACTTTTCTATGATTTTCCGTTGATAAGGCATTAATCGCGCTGTCAGTATTTTCACAAACAATCACTTCACGATATTTAAAAGCATGGCGTCCTACTTGTCCTGTGTAAGCAATATCTGCTGGATTTTGTTCAGGATGACTTTTCAGATGTGCAATTAAATGCTCCTTCATAGTTTCTAGTGCTGTTGGTGTTTTTGCAGAGTAGGTAAACATTAACCAATCTCGTCCCGCACTGGATGCCTCCTTGACCGGTGCTTCCTCTAGAATAACATGCGCATTAGTACCTCCCATTCCAAATGAACTTACACCTGCTCGTCTTGGGGTACCATTTTTTTTCCACTCCGTAAGTTCTGTGTTAACATAAAAAGGACTATTGGCAAAATCAATTTGAGGGTTAGCATTACTATAATGTAATGAGGGTGGTATTTGTTTATGATGTAAAGCACAGACAGTTTTAATTAAACCTGTGACTCCTGCTGCGGCATCACAATGGCCAGTATTACTTTTTACTGAACCAATCGCACAATACCCTTTTTTCTTTTCATCCACGTTGGCATACCAGGCTTTGGTCAACGCTCTAATTTCAATGGGATCGCCCAATGGCGTTCCAGTACCATGGGCTTCAACGTAAGAAATACTTTCGGGTGATACATTTGCCGTTTGCATGGCTTCACTAATCACTCTGGTTTGTCCATCCAAACCTGATGCAGTAAAGCCCACTTTTCGATTACCATCATTATTAAAGGCTGCCCCACGAATAGTGGCATAGATGGTATCACCATCTCGAACAGCATCTTCCAGACGCTTGAGTAAAATGACCCCTGTAGCATTGCCAGGTACAGTGCCTTGAGCTGCTGAATCAAACGTTCGACAGTGACCATCAGGTGACAGAATCATACCATCTTCATACATATAACCACTTTTTGCAGGTAGTGTAATAGCACTACCTCCTGCTACAATCAGATCAGCCTGATAGTTGATTAATGCCTGAAACCCCATAACTGAAGGAACTAATGAGGTGGAACAAGCACTTTGAATGGTTGCTGCAGAGCCTTGTAAATTCAGTTTATAGGCGACGCGAGTACATAAAAAATCAGCACTATTATTTAAACTCAGCTGATATTCACCTACAACATCTTGACCATAATCACTGAATTGAAGATTTTTCTGATAATAGGTATTACTGGAACCTAATCCTCCCATAACACCCACCGTACCGGGATAATTATAAGGATCATAACCCGCATGTTCAAAAGCTTCCCAAGTCGACTCTAAAAACAGTCGCTGCTGAGGATCAGTAATTTTTGCTTCTTTGGGTGTAAAATTAAAAAAATCAGCATCAAAGTTTTCAATACCCTCAAGTGCACCTTTTCGACGTAAATATTTGGGATTTTCTAATAA
>JAPHSW010000262.1 GCA_026196615.1 Gammaproteobacteria bacterium
ATTGAGATTTTAACCCAGGCAGCCAAAGATATGGATGAAATGACTTTTTTTGAAACCGCTCATACGATTAAATCCAGTAGTCGAAATCTTGGTGCAACAAAACTCGCCCAACTGTGTGAAAAATGTGAATGCAATTCAAAAGAAAAAAATCAATCTAAAGCCTTTGAACTAATCAATGACATTAACAATGAATACAAGTTAGTAGAAGCAGAGTTAAAAGAAGAAATCAGCTAAAAGCATAAGGATTTAATCAATCCTTTTATTTAAAAAATGCGGCAAAAGAAAAGAACTCAAAGATAAAGAACATTATAAAAATAAAGCCAATAAGATTAACAACCCATTTAAAGTGTTTAATATAACCTATAAACTTTTCTTTTTTAGCTTCGATATCATCCAGGGCTGATTCTACCTTAGCCTCAGTGCCATCTAATTGGCTACGATATAAAGACTCTCCTAATTGTTTATTAATAAGTTTGATTAAACTATCAGCAATTAACTGCCCTTTTATTCCATTGCCTAAAGTGACTTTTTCCTGATTATCAAGTTCTGCAGAGACAGTGAAATAAAGGGTTGCAGAAGTCCCCTGCCCACTACTCATAGTCGTTTTCTTAGAAATTTTTCGTATTTGTGACACATTGATTGTTTTTGTTGAACGATGAATTAATGATTGACTCATCACTTTAATAATATTTGAATCAATCAGAACATTAAGCTCATTGCTCAGTAAATGAATAGCAAACGCAAGCATTGTAAAACTAACTAAGCCAAAAATCAGCGTCATAAATCCAGTAATACCCACACTAAACAATGAGAAAAAATTACTACGCTGTATTTCAGTCACCGTCTCATAACCGAGAAATCCTGTGGCTCCCACAAAGATCAATGAAAAAAAGAATAAAAACTTTCCCATAGACGCATAACGTGAACGAGGATAACTCAGCTCCAATGATCGTGTATTCTGTTTAATATTCACCTGATCTTTACTGATCTGATCAAGCCCTACTGAAGGCGCAGCTGCTACAATACGTAAATGACTGGTTTGAGGTGTTTTCAGTTTAAAAACTGGAATATCAAAGTCACGATCCAATTTGATTTTCGATTCTTTATACTGACCTTTTATATTCACAACCCATCGATAATAGCTACTGCCTTCTTTTGCTTCAGAATCGATTAAACCTTCATCAATCGGTGATTTAAATTTTAAACGAATACCATTAGCAGAAGACTCATAGTCAACTGCTGCATGTTTTTTCCAGACCACTTTTTCATGATGAGATGAGTTTTTACCACTTCTTGAAATAGTATGATGAATACAATTGACCGTCACTTGAAACTCATACCCTAAACGCCACTTCATAGGAAGATCCAAAAAACCACCTACATCACCACCAATTGAACCAGGATATGGATCAAGAGTTAAGGACAATCGTCCAAATGCCGCCCATTGTCGATAGGTTTTATAAACCCAAAATAATAGACCAATACCGATAAGAGGAAAAAGCAGTACAAAAAGAACCGGGTCTAAATGATCAATTTTCCAATGACGATAGACATCCGTCATGGCAAAATAAGCAATTGGAAAAGAAATTGCATTCCAAAAAAGAGCAAAAAATATTGAGGCATAGAGCGCAGAACGGGCATTGGAATGAATTTGCCCATTTTGCCAGTCATCTTCATCAAGCCAGGGACTACCTAACTCAGTCTCTTGATTCAATTCATCTTTATTATGCATATAGTTTACTTATTCATTAGATTTTAAAACCTCTTCTCAACTATAGCAGAAGAACTTACTTAAACGATTAATTTCTCCGTCCTCGCTTGATAATAAGTGAATTCATTTGACAATTTTATGGTCTGAGCCATAATAATTGAATCCAATGTAAACACGTACAATAGCAACTCTAATTAACAAAAATTAAATCAAACGAGCTCTCTCAAATGTATACAAATTGTTCTAATTTTAAGCTTATGACTAAAAGCACACCTGTCGATGATTTAACCATAGTTCCGCCTTTAGGAATGGATGTTGAATCATTAAGAAATTGTTTTCGATATTATTACAATCATACTTTGGGGCGCAGCAAAGAATGTCACTCAACCCACTATCCTTATAAAGCACTCAGTTACACAGTAAAGGATCGTCTTATGGAGCGCTGGAAAAAAACACGCAGTGCTTATGACGACAGTGATTGTAAACGCACCTATTATCTATCATTAGAATTTCTAATGGGTCGTGCACTCGGTAATTGTATGCTTAACCTGGATTTAACCGAGGCTCTAAAGGAATCTTTCTATCAACTTGGTCTTGATATGGAAGAAATTGCCGACTGCGAACAGGATGCCGGTCTGGGAAATGGTGGCTTAGGACGTCTTGCTGCTTGTTTTCTAGACAGTTGCGCCACCTTACAGCTGCCAGTTAAAGGCTATGGTTTACGCTATGAATATGGCATGTTCAAACAACATATTGAACAAGGTTATCAAGTTGAAGAAACCGATCATTGGCTTCTTAATGGTAATCCATGGGAATTAGAGCGTCCAGAATACACACAGCGAGTTAAATTTGGTGGCTACACCGAATATCACATTAATAACAAAGGCAAATTAACTATCTATTGGAATGGTACAAGAGATGTATTAGCCATTCCCTACGATGTGCCAGTACCAGGTTTTCAAAATGGTACAGTCAACACATTACGCCTTTGGAAAGCCGCAGCCACAGATGAGTTTGATCTGGATGAATTCAATTCCGGCAGTTACACCGAAGCAGTTGAAGAAAAAAATTCTGCTGAACATATCACCATGGTACTTTACCCCAATGACAGCAGTGAAAATGGTAAAGAGCTTCGTTTACGTCAGCAGTATTTTCTGGCTTCTGCCAGCTTACAAGATGTCATCCGTGAATGGTTAGAACGTCATGATGACTTCACTGACTTTTCACTAAAAAATTGTTTCCAACTCAATGACACTCACCCAACAGTTTCAATTGCTGAATTCATGCGCCTTCTAATTGATGAATATGAGCACACATGGGATGAAGCCTGGAGTATTACCACTAAATGCATGGCCTACACAAACCATACTCTACTACCCGAAGCTTTGGAACGCTGGTCAGTTCCTCTATTTAAATGTCTATTACCTCGTTTATTGGAAATCATCTACGAAATTAATTCTCGTTTTTTAAAAGAAGTAGCAATGCATTGGCCTGGTGATGCAAGACGTATTCAGCAAATGTCCATTATTGAAGAAGGCCCTATACCTCAGGTTCGTATGGCATATCTTGCAATCGTTGGCAGTTTTTCAGTTAATGGCGTTGCCGCCCTGCATACAGAATTATTAAAACAAGGCCTCTTTAATGATTTTTATGAACTTTGGCCTAAAAAGTTCAATAATAAAACCAATGGTGTGACACCCAGACGCTGGTTAGCTGGCTGTAACCCTGAATTGCGTCAATTGATCACAGATAATATTGGTGAAAAGTGGGTAAAAGATCTATCACAACTCACTAAACTGAAAAAATTTATCAACAAAAAAGAATTTCGCAACCAGTGGAAAAAAATAAAGCAATCCAATAAAGCAAATCTAGCAGTTCTGGTTAAAGAACAATGTGGCGTAGAATTTAACACTGATGCCCTCTTTGATATTCAAGTCAAACGAATCCATGAATATAAACGACAGTTACTGAATATTCTGCATGTTATTCATTTATACAACCGTATCAAAGCAGGTGATACAAAAAACTGGACCAATCGTTGTGTTTTGATTGGCGGTAAAGCAGCACCTGGTTATGCGATGGCCAAATTGACCATAAAACTCATCAACAATGTTGCCAACATTGTTAATAATGATCCCGAAGTTAACGGGCTCTTAAAAGTCGCCTTCTTCCCTAACTATAATGTCTCTGCCATGGAAATAATATGCCCTGGAACCGATCTTTCTGAACAAATATCAACCGCAGGTAAAGAAGCCTCTGGAACAGGCAATATGAAGTTCATGATGAATGGTGCTTTGACCATTGGTACTTTAGATGGTGCCAATATTGAAATTCGAGAGGAAGTGGGTGATGACAATTTCTTCCTGTTTGGACTGACAGCAGAAGAAGTAGAAACGTCTAAACAACACTATGATCCTGTTAATATTATTAATTCTGATAAAGACATCGCCAATGTGATGAATCTGCTTGAATCCGGATGTTTGAACCAATGCGAACCTCAACTCTTTGATCCCATCATTCAGTCTCTTAAGAGTTCACATGATATGTGGATGACACTTGCTGATTTCCGCTCTTATATTGATGCTCAGGAGCAAGTTTCATTGACTTATCAGGATACCAAACGATGGACAACCATGAGTATTATGAACACACTTTCGAGTAGTAAATTCTCAACGGATCGAACCATGGAAGAGTACAATCGTGATATTTGGAAAATGGAGAAAGTTGCTGCTCATCCTGTGGAATAAGCAGAATTAAATAAAAATATAATTGTTACTGGTAAGACCCCGTTAAAACAAAGAGTATGACTGTTTAGCCATACTCTTGCTTTTAATGAGTATAACAACGAAGAGCAGGTTTATATTGTTTCACCAGTGGATGCTCACCACCCAACCAGGCAATGAGTATTAGCATGGAATGTCTGGCAAAATCATCATCAAAGTTTTTATCTTTATCCATTATATACTGCAATTGCTTGAAGCCTTCTTCATAATCTTTATTAGCAATATAAAAAGCAGCTCTCTGCTGCATAGCCTCTAAATCATCATCCGGATTATCAGGCTGAGCCAATAATGCATCCAGGTCAGTAATCTCATTGGCAATAGCAAAAAAACTTAACTCTTGTTTAAAGCGGGTTATATCAGCATTATTAATAATGTTCTCGGGTAAGGATTCACATAAAGTAATCGCTTCCTGAAACCGTCTTTCATGTTTCAATAATTTGCCAATCGCCAGAGGTAAACGTGGATTATCAGGATCTTCCAAAATAGCCTCCGTAATCATTTCATAGGCTTTATTCTGTTGACCTTTTCCATATTCCTCGATTGCCAAAGCAACTACCTGATCAGAATCTCTATAGATGTATTGATCGACTAACTCAATTAAATCCTGCTCTGATTGATAACCATGTCTGGACTCAATTATCTCTGCATTTCGATACAATTTTAAAGTGGGTACACTGGTAATACCCACTTCACGGGTAATTTTTAGCTCACTATCCGCATCAATGTTGATTAATAGTAATCGACCTTTATAATCATGCACCAATTTATCCAGTAGAGGATATTGGCGCAAACACGGCCCAGCTTTCTTAGACCAAAAATTAACTAGAACGGGACCCCGTTTTGAGTTTTCAAGAACGAGAGGCTGAAAATTTTCCGCGTTAGCAGCATGGATATAAGGTGAATCTATACTATCGACCATAGGTAACTCTTTAAATTAAGCAAAGATTGAATTTGAACCGCATTTTCTCATAAAACACAGTCATTGGGTATTCCCAATCATTTTTTGCTTTTTAGTCGACGGCTTATTAAATAACCCTATATAATAAGGTGTATTTCAACAATAGATGAAGTATTCAAATGTCTAACTGCACGATATAAAGCTCACGATATGTGAAAGCTATCTTATTATGCAGCTTTAATTTTATTCAACAGGCTTACGCTGATAATCAAGAAGTTTGTTGGCAAAATATTTATCACCCAGTTCCGGATCAATTGGTTTGCCTTCCATATCGACTAATGGCAAATCATATTCATTCCAACCACGTAGCCCTGTCTTTAGCGAAGAGACATTGTTATACCCCATTTGCATCAAGGTATAGGCAGCGAAAATACTACGACTTCCAGAGCGGCATACTACAACAATTTCTCGATCACGTGCTTCGACTAACTCAGGCTCTGTTTCCTCATGATCCCATTCCACCGCAGTTTCTAAAATACCACGTGGTACATGCAGTGAGTTTTCAATATACATGGTATCGTATTCCTGATTTTCGCGTACATCCAGAAATAAAATATCATCTCCCCTCTCCATCTTTTCTTCAATATCCCAGGGATAGTATTCTGTAATCTGAGGAGCAATTTCTGCCACTAAATCTTTATAAGTCACACGTTTCATATTGTTTGATAACCTCTAATAATCGCATGTAGGATAAGAAATTTAGTCATAATTTACAAGCGGTAAAGTTTCTTATATGTGAAATTGTCACCAAGATTTTTTTTACTTCCATGAAGTCAGTTTAATCAATAAAGTATTCATGACTATTTCAGATAAAATTCAGGATTGTTTAGATTAAATGGTATCTTTTATCTATGCAGACAAATAAGAGAGTGTTTATTTAAACATCGAGTATTTTTCTTACTTGTAGGTAAATTCTTACTTAATGGAGTGTTTTCTACCATTAAATAATTTTTCTCGGTAAGTTATTATGGATTAGTCGGCTGATTGAATAATAAGAATATGACGTCTGACGTGTTTAACATAAAAAATAATTGACTTTTTATTCAGTATTAAAACAAGTTTGTTGGCTCAATAAAGCAAAATTTATTGTTTGAAAAAAAATATTAATTAAAAAACTAAACAATAAATTCAATAGCTTGAAGAATATTGTTTCTATTAAATACGTTTAATGGTAATAATAAACACCAAGGGTGGAATTATCATAAATTTGATAGTCTCTAAAAAAGAATTAGACTGCTGACTGAATAAATTATTATTCAGTCAGCAGTAATTAACGGGAATTATGGTGGATTACGTCATGAGCCCATATCACTGTTATGCACTACTCACCATTTAGTATCGTTCTATGTAAAGTATAAGGATATATATGATTACTGAAATTCATATAGAGAATATTGCAAGCTACAAGAATGCTTCGAAATTTTCTCCTACAAATAAAATTTCACTACTTTATGGGTTAAATGGTACTGGCAAAAGTACCATTTCCAATTATTTATATGATCCTCAACTAAGCATATATAAAGACTGTAGGCTTAGTACAAGTACTGAATGTGATGTACTTGTTTATAATCAGAAATTTCTCAATGATTATTTCTACGAAGAAGATAGCTTAAAAGGGATATTTACCTTATCAAAAGAAAATAAAAGCATTTTGCAAAAAATTCAGCAAGTGACCATAAGATTAGATAAGTTAGGTAATGATCATAGGTAAGATCTTTAGGAATTGAATTGAAGCCCCATAAATGATCAAATAGTTGTTTCTGACGCAATTATTATGATATCCAAAGGCTTCAAATGAA
>JAPHSW010000083.1 GCA_026196615.1 Gammaproteobacteria bacterium
ATGGATGGTAAAATTGATGCTTCACAGAACGTTAATATACCAAGAGGCTGGCTGGAATTTCGAGTACAACGAGTTGCTTTAAGTAAAGACACTCCCATTGTTGTTTATTGCGGTGGAGGCTTAAGAAGTCCTTTAGCCGCAGAAACATTGCAAAATATGGGGTATACCAATGTAAAAAATTACTCAGCTGGTTTTTTTGGCTGGAAACAAGCTGGTTTGCCAGTCAAACCTTAAACCAAGATAAAATTTTAGTATTAATAACGAGGAACTCTTATGTTTGAAGTAAATGAATATTTTGATGGCAAAGTAAAATCAATTGCCTTTAAAAGTGTAGATGGCAATGCCACAGCAGGTGTTATGGCCGCAGGTAAGTATACATTTGGCACATCAAGTATTGAATTAATGACCGTTACCAGCGGTCAGATGCAAGTCAAACTTCCGAATAGTGATAGCTGGGAAAACTATAACACTGGGGATACTTTCCGTGTAGAAGCCAATCAATCCTTTGATGTCAAAATGGAAACCGATACAGCCTATCTGTGCGTCTACAAATAAGACTCTAAAGACAATATAAATAACCGCAAAATCACCAACATTTTATCGTCCTAAAAAATGTTGGTCAGCTCAATTATTTTTCTCGACTCACACTCACTTTTCACTAGTCATTTCCTTGCTAGATTTAAATCAGAATATTATCTATACTCTTTATTTAAAGTAAGATAATTTTTACTAGTTAGGCAATTTAACTCTATGCGACTGCAAACTAAAGTTTTTGTCACCACTGCACTCATTTTCCTCACACATTTTGCCGTTAATACCTATATTGGTCAACGCCAAATTGAAGCTGAGGTCATTGCAAATATCAAAGATAATGCACGAACAATTCGTGGTATGTTAGAGTCTTATCGCGGTGTCTATCAAAAAATATTTCTAAATCACAACATTCCTATTAATGATAAAACCATAGAGTTTTTACCTGCTCATGCTATCAGCCGAATTTCACGAGATTTCACTCAATGGGTTGATAATGGCCTAACCTTTAACAATGTTTCCGATCATCCAAGAAACTCTAATAATAAAGCAGATACAATCGAACTTGAAGCCATAGATTTTTTTCGAAATAATGATGAAATAACCGAACGTTTTGTACCTTATACTAACGAGTCTGGAGAGAGCTTCTATCATTTTAGTCAGCCAATTATAATCAAACCTCGCTGTATGAAATGTCATGGAAAAAAGGAAGACGCCCCCGAAAGCATCCAAAAACGTTATAACACATCATACAATTATAATATTGGTGATCTACGTGGTTTAATGAGCATTAAATTACCCGCACAAATAATCCAACAACGAACCTCTGAATTATTAGTACGTAATATCATTATCCACTTATTAGGCTTAATTATTTCTTTTATTTTGCTTGCTCTGCTACTCAATCGCACAGTTTTATCCAGAATAAAAAGCCTTCAAGCCGGTTCTGAAAAACTGGCCGCTGGAGACTACAACACTCAAATCGAACTAAAAGGCCATGATGAACTCACCACAATGGGCCATTCATTCAACCATATGTCTCAAACAATTTATAAAAGAGAACAAGAGCTAACGGAGCTCAATGATTTAATGAGAATGCTTCTGGAATCAACGGGTGAAGGTATTTTTGGGGTAGATAGAAGCGGCACTTGTACTTTTGTTAACCATGCAGCTCAAGAAATGTTTGGATATTCATTAGCAGAGCTTAAAGGCCAGTCAATGCATCAATTAACCCATCATAGCCGCAAAGATGGCTCCTATTTTCCAAGTGAGGAATGTTCTATCTATAATGCTTTTGTCACCGGAATTCCTTCTTGTGTTGATAACGAAGTTTTTTGGCGAAAAGATGGTACTTCTTTTCCAGTACAATATTCAGCCTACCCCATCCGTGATGATAAACAGAACATCAAAGGTTCCGTTACTTTATTTCGTGATGTGACAGAAAGTCTGGCAATGACGAAGAAAATGAATTATATGTCTTCTCATGACTCACTCACATCCTTACTCAATCGATATTCCTTTGAGCAACGGCTCACATTTGCATTAAAATCAGCAAAATTTGAAGGAATCCAGCATGTTGTCTGTTATTTGGATCTAGATCAATTCAAAGTAGTCAATGATACCTGTGGTCATTTAGCTGGTGATGAAATGCTTAAATTAATAGCTCAGCTACTTCAAAACTCCGTTCGTAGTAATGATACTTTAGCACGTCTGGGTGGTGATGAGTTTGGTTTATTATTAGAAAATTGTCCTTTAGAACATGCCCAGGATATAGCACACCAAATTTGTAAATCAATTAAAGATTTTCGTTTTACCTGGGATGAAAAAATATTCAGTGTCAGCTGCAGCATTGGTCTTTCCGCTATTTCAGAAGACACACAATCTGTCCAGAGCATTATGAGTACCATTGATGCATCCTGTTATATTGCTAAAGATAAAGGACGAAATCAGATCCATATCAGTAGTGATAATGACAGTGAAACAGCCAGGCATCAGGATGAAATGCATTGGGTCTCAGAAGTAAGAAAAGCATTGGAAGAAGATCGTTTTGTCCTCTACCAACAAACTATTTTACCCTCTGATCCACTGGATCAGGAAAATCAGCATTTTGAAATATTACTTCGAATGCAGGACAGTGAAAATAACATTGTTCCACCTGGAGCCTTTCTTCCTGCAGCAGAACATTATGGTTTGATAGCCGATCTGGATCGCTGGGTGATTCATACAACTTTTAAATGGTTAGCTTCTCAAATTAAGAAAAACAAAAAAATTGATTTTTGTTCCATTAATTTATCAGGCCAATCAATTGGTGATGAAAAATTATATCAGTTCATAATGGAGCAGCAGCAAGAGTTCCAGATTAATCCAGAGCTTATTTGCTTTGAGGTGACTGAAAATGCTGCCGTAAAACATCTTAATAATGCAATTAACTTTATCCAACAACTGCGAGAGCATGGATTCTTATTTGCATTAGATGATTTTGGCACCGGAATGTCTTCTTTCGAATATCTTAAAAACTTACCTGTTGATTTTCTTAAAATTGATGGCAGTTTTGTTAAAGACATTATTGATGATCCTATTGACCGTGCAATGGTTAAATCCATTAATGAGATTGGTCATATTATGGGTCTGAAAACCATTGCCGAGTATGTAGAAAACGCAGAAATTCAAGCAGAACTCACACTATTGAAAGTGGATTACCTTCAAGGTTATGGTATTGCTAAACCAGTACCCTGTGAAGAATAAAGTTGTACAAAATAAATGTGCAAACTAAAGCTGTGTTAAAATCTTCCAATGGCAAAAAACATAATCAATCAATGGGATACCGATTTTCTCGATAAATCCCTTATTTTTTCTGATCTAAAAATTCTTTTAAAAGAAAAACACTGGCTCGACTGGCCTGGTTGTAAGGGCTTATTGTCATTATTAAATGAGCCCATTATTTTATCCAGCGGTCTGCAACTGGATATGAAGCCTCAAGACAGCACACTACCATTTCCAGAAATGGGCTATGAAGAAAGAGTGTATAAAAAAGGTATCATCAGTACCAGAGAACAAAATTGGCATGATCTGTTTAATGCCTTTATTTGGCTACTTTTTCCAAAAACAAAGACTCTGCTTAATGCTCTTCATATGCAAGAGTTAAAAATACAACCTGGTAAAAAAAGAACACCTGGGCGTGATGCTATTACTCATATTGATGAATCAGGTATTATTATTGTCAGTAGTGATGAATCTCTTCTGCAGGCCCTAAAAAATCATCAATGGCAGGAAGCCTTTGTCCAATCACGGGCTCACTGGTTTATGCAAGACGAGTCACAACGCGACTCAAAGCAACTTTCAAATCACTACACTCAAACAATTGGAGCCTTTGTTTTTGGTCATGGAATGTATGAAAAAGCCTTTAAGCCTTTTATTGGCTTTACTGGTAAAGCCTACTGCCTTAAAGTTGATAAAAGCTTTTATCAACAAGATAAACTTTCTCAATACCAAAGTTTAGATCAATTATTATGTGATGACATTAAACAAAAAAATGCTCTCACTGACTCCCGCCACCTTTCTCCTTTACCCATTTTAGGCGTTCCAGGCTGGTCAAGAGAGAATGAATCTGCAAGCTATTATGATAATACTAATTACTTTCGAGCTAAATCATACTCAGCCTCCTAATAAGCAAGACATCGTCATTTCGTAGTCTATTTCTAATTTGAAGGCGATATTTCGTGTCAGACATGATATTTCACCGTAACACAACAAAATCAATTTTCATGCCAACATAAAACAAACCGTTACTAAATAAGAATATTATAATAAAGATTAAAAATTGGCACACTAAATGCTTTATAATATAAGTAAGTAAGGTCGAGCAATATACATACTCTCCATATTGTTGGATACATACTTATAGAGGTTTAAAAATTACGATCTCCTTACTCGTGTTTTTTATCGCTCGAAAGCATTAACCATTTAGCTGCTTGTACTTTAATGTGTTGGTACAGGTTAGCAACAAACACTTAGCCCTATTGGAAACAACAGGGCTTTTTTTTGCTCCTCATTTTTAAACGACACTATTTTAAACAACACTGGTTTAAACAATACTGAGATTTTGTTATTCAACAACAAAACGTCTCTTCATTCCCACTCAAGGCAACTAAGAAACCAGTCACCCGATATTTTTTTCCAACAACTATGTACCTTATAATGTCTGGCATTTTCCGGAATTAAATTCTTACCGCCTGTAACAACCACCTGAGAATCTGCATCCGCTCGGATTTGTTGAACATTTATTTGTGTGGCACTCACATAAACTGATAACTCTTTATAACGAAGAAAAAATCCCATTAACATACGCTGTAGTGTTTTGGGGGTATTATTCAATTGATCTCGGTATTCTTTATCAATCACTCCCATGAACAGTCCTCGATCATGGGTTTCAATAGCCGTTTGTAATACCTCGATCTGTTCCTGAATCAAAGCTTCATCAGTTTTTTTTTCAGCGCAGCCTGATATCAGCATTCCGCCTATAATGATTAAATAAATAATACTTGTCTGAAATTTAGACTGATACATATAACCTCTGCAACTTATAAATTAAAACAAGAACGATTATGGAATTTTAAAAACAATTGCCTGACCTTCAACTCTGGGATCTGAAGCAGCCTGTACACCATTATCATAATCCCAGCTTATAGCCTGCATATTACCATATGGAGAGTCCTGAGCTTTTAGTTCATGTCCCATATGTTTTAACTGTGCCACAGACTCATCAGTTAAAGCATTTTTTTCATAAAAAATCTTGTCTGGCAAATATTGATGATGAATTCTTGGTCGACTAACCCACTCTTGTACTGAACTACCCTTTTCCAATTCAAGAATGCCCAATAATACCATCGTTATAATACGACTACCGCCAGGTGTACCTAAAATAGCAATACTTTTTTTTGTTTCAACAATAGTAGGGCTCATACTGGAAAGGGGGCGTTTACCTGGCTCTATTGCATTTGCTTCTGCCCCAACCAGACCATAAGCATTAGGAGTCCCCGGACGAGCAGAAAAATCATCCATTTCATCATTTAAAAGGACTCCTGTTCCTTTTGCCACAAATCCTGAACCAAAGGGATAATTAATACTCATTGTCGCAGAAACTATATTACCCTGAGTATCAAGAACTGAAAAATGTGTCGTATCCTGTCCTTCACTTTGATTACTTACCTCTGTTGACTGAGCATCAATCTCTGGCAAGTCCACACTAGGTAAAGCTTTATCAAGATGAATACTTCCCCTTAAGCCATCGGCATACCAGGCGTGAGTTAAGCGTTCAACAGGTACTTTAGTGAAATCACTATCGCCTAAAAACTCAGCTCTGTCCCGATAAGCTCTACGCATCGCTTCAACAATCAGGTGAGTTTGTTTTACTTCATCCAGAGCATTCAGATTAAAATTCTGCAATATTTGTAAAATAGTTGCTAAAGCAACACCGCCAGAAGAAGGGGGAGGCACAGAAATAACCTTCATATCACGGTATTGAAATTGAATTGGTTTACGCTCTTTTATCACATAGTTTTTTAAATCATTTAACTGCCAGATGCCTTGATTAGACCTATTAGCTTGAACCATTTTCCTGGCAGTCTGTCCGCTGTAAAAGTCAGTATTGCCTGACTCTGCAATCAACGTTAATGTTTTTGCAAGCTCTGTTTGAACAATATGATACCCTAACTCAGGCACTTCATTATTTTGCAAAAATATTTTTGCTGACTCTTTATATTTTTGCAATACAGGCAAACGAAAACGGGACATCTTTTGATAATGTTCAGTAACAGGGAAACCATTTTGAGCAAATTGAATGGCGGGCTGTAAAACCTGTTTTAAAGGCAATAGCCCATATTTTTCTGACAAATGAACCATAGCAGCCACTGTCCCAGGAATACCTGCAGACAAAGGTCCATTCATCGAGCTATTGGTAATATACTGACCATTATCATCCAGATACATATCACGATGTGCCTGAGCGGGTGCCATTTCACGACCATCAATCATAACCGTCTTTTTTTTCTTCTGATCTCGGATCAACCAAAAACCACCGCCACCCAATCCAGAACTATAAGGTTCAACAACAGCCAAAGCAGCGGTAATTGCCACTGCAGCATCAAAGGCATTTCCACCTTGTTGTAATATTTGTTTTCCCGCCTGGGAAGCCAGGGGATGGGCAGTTGCAATAGCAGCTTTTGGTGGTCTGATATTGGTTGCAGACGCAGACATAGATAAGATGCATATCAGCAATAAGATGATTTGTTTCATAACTGCCTCAATAAATTAATGGTACTTGTTATAGAATGGGAGAGTAAGGCTAAAAAATCAATAGTGTGAAGACAATAAAAAAGCCCTTAAACTAAATGATTTAAGGGCTTTTTAGTAACGGTTAAATTTTTTGCTAAAAAGCTTACTCTTCACCCGTTAATTTTTTATACTTTTCCATTAAGGCATCTTCTGATTCTTCATGCTCAGGATCTTTTGGTATACAGTCAACAGGGCAAACTTCTACACATTGTGGCTCATCATAATGACCGACACATTCAGTGCAAAGCTCATGGTTGATCTCATAAATCTCTTCACCCATAAAAATCGCTTCATTAGGACATTCAGGTTCACACACATCACAGTTAATGCATTCATCAGTGATATACAGCGCCATTGGCAACCTCCGAAATAAATAATCTAAAATATTCTGTAAAAACCTAACAATAGACCCAAATAATCAAAAACGACAGTCTAAAAATCAGTATTTTTTGTTAATTCCCCGCCCAGTCAAACTGGATAATGACTTTTCCTTAAGTTTAAGGATAAGCACTTTTACGAAATAAAGATTTCTAAAGCACTATGCAGAAATAAATTTTCTAAAGCCCTAATCAGCTCAGAATTTTAACCTAATTTTTTCTCAATTTCAGCTATTACTTGCTCTGGAACGAACTTTGTGATGTTACCGCCCAATCTAGCCACTTCTTTAACTAGACTTGAAGAAAGGTATGCGTACTGTTCTGCTGTAGTTAAAAAGAGAGTTTCTATATCAGGCGCCAGACTTCTATTCATTCCAGCCAACTGAAACTCATATTCAAAATCAGAGACCGCTCGAAGCCCTCTCAAAATAACACTGGCATTATGCATCTCAGTAAATTCAACTAATAAGTTGTCAAAACCCACCACTGAAACATTTTCAAAATCAGTCAGCACATCAATAGCCATATCAACCCGTTCATTCATATCAAACAAGGGATTTTTAGTATTATTGCTTGCAACTGCAACAGTCACATGCTCAAACATTTTTGCTGCCCGCTTGATTAAATCAAGATGACCATTAGTGATAGGATCAAATGTACCTGGATAAACGGCATTAACCATATTTATTTCTCAACAGGTTCTGATTCAAGAATTTTAACCTCAGAATTAGGGTATAAATCAATCATATTATCAGGCAACTTACCTGCACTGGCCTGATGTAATGCATCTGATTCCATAATAATAAGAACTAGCGTAGTCACCATAATAGGTAGAATACACCCTCCTCCAATCATGGCAAAAACAGCCTCTTTCATCCATCCAAGTTGAGTGTATCCGTACAGCCCTAGTCCAGCAAGTGCACTAATAGCCAATAGCATTTTTATAAAAAACAAGCTTCTTTTTAAAGCAATTTGCCAATGACACATAACAAACCAGGACTCTTCATTAAGAGACGCTTTTTTTCGGATAAGGAGGCCATTACGGATAATAATGCCAAGGATAATAAAAGAAACAATGGGAACAATGAGCATTGGCCATGCCCAACTGCTTGCCATACCAAGGGTAGCAACAAAGGTAAGAATGTGATTACCAATAAGATTGACTAAAAACAGATCATGAGGCAACTTTGCCCTTTTTCTCTCTTCTTCACTGACTTCAACAAGCATACTCAAAACAACTCACTATATTATCGATATGAGGCATATTGTACACAGCAAAGACTTCACATACCAGAAGGGCTGGCACTCACAAGATAATAAGCCAGTTGCCCTGCCTGTTTTTCTTTTATAATTTCCCAATTATCTGGTAAATCAGATAATTGGGTCTTTTTTTCTATCTCGATATAAATTAACGCCTGGTCAGATAAACACTGTGATTGTTTCAACAGCTTACAAAAGACTGGAACGAGTTGTTGATTAAAAGGAGGATCTAAAAAAACAATATCAAATGTTGATTCTTTATTTTGCTGCTTAGAAGAGTATGAACCTAAAAAATCACTCGCATCCGTTTTTATCAATTGAGCATTATCAACCTTCAATAATTCAAGATTCTGACGAATCATTCGAATCGCTTGAGGATTCTTATCTATCATTACCACTTCTGACGCATAGCGTGAAAGTGCTTCTAAGCCCAAGGCACCACTGCCTGTAAATAAATCCAGACAACGTGCTCCCACAATATCACCCTGCAGCCAATTGAATAAGGTTTCACGTACCCTGTCCATCGTTGGTCGCAGACCTTCACCATCTGCAAAGTTGAGTTTTCGGCCTCGCCATTGACCACCAATTATCCTTAACTGGTTTGTCGCACCTTTTTTTAATGCCGACTTGTTAACCTTTGCTTTCTTCAAGCACTGTTCCTTTAGTTGGCTTACTATTAGAAGACTGTACATCATTAACAGAAACACTCTCTGCTTTTTCTTCATCGGTTGATTTTTCAACATCAGGCCCGACAATAATAGTGGTCATTTTATCCGGATGAACACGACGCTGATAAGCTGATTTTACTTGCTCTAAAGTAATGGCTTCAATATGAGAATTGTATTTTTCCAGATAGTCTAGAGGTAAATCATAAAAACCAATAACTGCCAGGTTTTCAACAATATCTTTATTACTTGTCTGGCGTAGAGGAAAACTACCGGTAATATTTAATTTGGCATCTTCTAATTCTTCTTGAGTTGGACCATTTTCAATAAATTGCTTCAGATTTTCTTCAACCAGTTTAATGGCTTCTTCAGTAGAACTTTTCTTGGTTGTAAAACTAAATTGATAAGGCCCTTGCGCGTGCATGGGAACTAAATAACTACCTATACTATATGTCAGTCCTCGTTTAACTCGCACTTCTTTCATTAAACGCGCACTAAAACCGCTTCCACCAAGAATATGATTACCAACATACAGTGCGTACAAATCTTCATCACCACGCTTTAACACGGGTTGTCCCATCAAAACAGTAGTTTGTGTGGATGGATGATTTTCACGAATAACAATTGCTTCTGAATTTTGACTGGCTGATGGCAGTGCCGCCACTTTTTCACCAGCCGGTAAAGCCGTGGAAATCTTTTCTGCATAGGCCTGAGCCTGTGCTTCGGTTAAATCTCCAACAATAGCTAAGACGACATTTTTTGCTACATAAAACTGTTTGTAATACGCGACTAAGTCTTTTTGCTGGATAACTTTCAGACTTTCGCGGTTGCCCTCAGGTGCAGTACCATAGGGATGTGACTTATAAAGTGATTCATAGAAAAAACGAGATGCTTTTTTTGCTGGTGTTTGATCAGCATAATCTAATGCCACCAACATTCTAGCACTCTCTCTTTGCAGAGCTTCCTCCGGAAAAGAAGCCGTTGCCAGTATTTTAGTTAACAAGTCTAAGGCACTATCACGTTGTTTTTCATAACTTAAAGTCCTTAAATTAACAACGGCCATATCACGATAACTGCCATTGCCATATTCAACTCCCAAAGAAGCAAACTGTTCTGCTATTTGGTCAGCACTTAATTCAGTAGTCCCTTCAAAGATTAAGCCATTGGTTAATTTAGCCAGCCCCTCTAAAACAGCACCATTGTCTGATTTAAAACTACCATCTCTGGCACCACCTGCATCAAAAATGAGCCTAAAATCTATCATTGGCAAACTTTCTGCCTGTTGATAAAGCACTTTCATGCCATTGCTGGTATACCACTGAGTTATTTTTCCAACTTTAACTCTTTTTTGATCATTTTGTTGTCCATTTTTATTTTCTAAACCTTGCACTATTTCATTAGCATGGCTAAATGAAACAACCAATAACATTAATATGACAACCATGATGAGCCTATTGAACAGGCGAATGTTTACTGTTTGTTCAGTTCTTATCATTTTAATTCACCAGTCCTAGTTGTTGATCATCCTTTACTTCTTTCTTTTTGATTGGTATTAATGTTGCCACTGTTAAAGTTTGAGGAATAAAATACTTTTTAGCCACTTGCTGTATCTGTTCTGCTGTTACCGCCTGAATTTGTTCCACATACTGATTGTCTTTTCTCCAACCAATGCCAACTGTTTCCGCAATTCCAATTTTCATTCCTTGATAAAACATGGAATCCTGTTCATAAACCGCCGATGAAATAACTTGTGCTTTAACACGATTTAACTCATCATCAGTCACCAGATTATTTTTAATATCATCCAGCTCACTCAATAAAGCCGCTTCCAGCTGTGCTGTTGTCTTACCTGCCGCAGGGATACCATCAAGTAGAAACAATGTCTGAATCCTGGCATCCAGAGAATAACCAGCTCCAACAGATGTTGCAATCTTAGTACCTCGAACTAAATTTTTACTAAAACGAGCACTGTCACCGCCATCTAAAATACCTGCTAATAAATCAAGAGCATAGGGTTCCCATTTTTCACTTGCGGTATTAATTACTGGAACTTTATAACCCATCACCATATAGGGTAGTTTTGCTTCCAGTGTCATCTCAATGCGTTTGCCACCTTTTTGCTCTCGTTCAATTCTAGGTTTAAGGTCAGCAATTTTGAATGGCTTTAATGGGCCAAAGTATGTTTTTGCCAATTCAAAAACGGCTTCAGATTCAACATCTCCCACCACTACAAGAGTCGCATTATTGGGTGCATAATAACGTTGATACCAGGCATTTAAATCTTCTACAGTCATGTTTTTTAAATCATCCATCCAACCAATGGTTGGATTATGATAACCACTATTATCAAAAGCTGTGGCATAAAACTGCTCATAGGTCAGAGATTGAGGCTTATCATCTGTACGCCAGCGCCGTTCTTCCATCACAACCATAATTTCTTTATCAAATTCATCTTTAGGCAACAGTAGGCCTCTCATTCGATCCGCTTCCAATTCAAAGCTGACATGCAATCGACTTTTTTCTAATTTTTGGTAATAAGCAGTATAATCTCTTGAAGTGAAGGCGTTATCTTCTCCGCCATTGCGGGAAATAATTTTATTAAACTCACCTGTTGGATATTTTGGTGTACCTTTAAACATCATATGTTCAAGTACATGAGACACACCGGTTGTTCCTCCACTTTCATAGCTGGATCCCACTTTGTACCAAACCTGAGAAATAACAACTGGGGCACGATGATCAGGCTTAACGATAACTTTTAAACCATTTTCAAGTACTGTTTCTTTAATCTGGTTTTCACCCTTTGGGAGTTGCTCATTTGCAAAAAGGGGCTGCCCTATTGAAACCATCACAAAAGCACTAAATACACCTTTGTAAAAAAGTCTTCTAAGAAGGTTCATTTCAACCGTTTTAGAAGCATTACTCTCTGCTGTATTTCCTATCATTAAGCTTTCTCTTCCTATTGCTTAGCCATTGAAATTAAAAATATTGGTATAATTATATAAAAACTAGGATAATATGAAGCTATTTCACTTTAATGTCCATCATTTAATCACTTAGACATAAACCAGAAATCACATTTTTTTAACTTAGAAGCTCATCCACATCATGTTTAGTTTTATAAAGCGTAATAAAGAGACCAGTAAGAAGCAAAACAGTTCCGCTGATTTGCCTGAATCTACTGAACAAAACAATAGTAATGAGCTGGATAGCAGCCTTGAGCCTAGTCATAGCCCTGAGCCAGATAATAGCAATGAGCTTATTGACACTCAGCAAGTTAATCCTCTTGAAGCTATTAACAATATTGCTCCAGTTGAAAGCTCTGAGACCACAAAAAAAGGGCTATTTGGACGTCTAAAACAACGTTTGAGCAAAACTCGCAGTTCCATCACTGACGGGATCAGTAATGCTATTCTTGGCAAGAAAGAGATTGATGACGATCTTCTTGAAGAGATTGAAACTCAATTACTCGTTTCTGATATGGGCGTTGATGCCAGTATGTCCATTATTGACAGTTTGACTGATCGCATTTCCCGAAAACAACTCTCTGATGCAGATTCATTGTTCCAGGCACTTGAAGAAGATATGGATGCCCTGCTGGAACCTGTTAATATTCCTTTTGTTATTGATGCCAGTAAAAAACCTTATGTAATACTGATGGTTGGTATCAATGGTGCGGGAAAAACAACAACCATTGGCAAGTTGGCCAAAAGGTTCCAACGAGACGGTTATTCGGTTATGCTGGCCGCTGGGGACACCTTTCGTGCAGCAGCAGTTGAGCAGTTGCAAGTTTGGGGTGAACGCAATGATATTCCTGTGGTGGCCCAACACACGGGGGCTGATTCTGCTTCTGTCATTTATGATGCGGTTGAGGCAGGCAAAGCACGTAATATTGATATCGTCATTGCCGATACAGCGGGTCGATTGCATACCCAATCCAATTTAATGGATGAGTTAGCCAAAGTAAAACGAGTCGCTTCAAAAGTGGATGAAACAGCCCCCCATGAAATTATGCTAGTTGTAGATGCTGGTACTGGTCAAAATGCATTAAATCAGGCAGAGCAATTTAACAAAACAGTTGGCTTAACTGGCATTACCGTCACAAAACTGGATGGTACAGCAAAGGGCGGTATTATTTTTGCTATTGCCAAAAAATTAGCCATTCCTATCCGCTTTATTGGCGTGGGTGAAAGTATTGATGATCTCAGACCATTTAATGCAAAAGAATTTGTCAGTGCACTTTTGAGTCGTGATCGCAATACGATTGACTAAAAGTTTAAGCCAGACTCCTCCTATACAACCGAGGGGACTGAGAGTAAAAGCATATAAAATAAAAATAATAACATTGGTTTTTCTATGATTTTATTTGATCAAGTAAGCAAGCGATACCCTGGAGGAAATGAAGCACTGACTAAGGTGAATTTTCATCTGCACCCAGGAGAAATGGCTTTTTTAACCGGCCATTCTGGTGCGGGAAAAAGCACCCTGCTGAAACTCATTGCTTTGATTGAAAGAGCAAGCACTGGAAATGTCATTATCGGTGGAAAAAATCTTAACAAAGTCAGCCGACATACCCTGCCTTATTTACGCAGAAATATGGGAATTATTTTTCAGGATTACCAGTTACTTTATGATAGAACTGTTTTTGATAATGTTGCTTTGCCACTCATTATCAGTGGCTTTTCATCAAGAGAAGTCAAAAAACGAGTTCATGCCGCATTAGACAAGGTGGGTTTATTACGCTTTGAAAAGAAATATCCAATTACACTTTCGGGTGGTGAGCAACAACGGGTGAGCATTGCCCGCGCAGTCGTTAATAAACCAGCATTACTATTAGCTGATGAACCCACAGGCAATCTTGATCCTGAGCTCTCTCGTGAAATTATGGATTTATTTATGGCCTTTAATCAGGTGGGTGTGACAGTTCTCATTGCTACCCATGATATTCCTTTAATTAATCAACTCAATAAGCGCATCATTCAATTAAGCCATGGTCAGCTTAATCAGGATCAAAAACTATCTGACCAGCCTTTGACATCGGGGGAAGTCTAATGGCTAATTCCAATGCAACTGAAGTCAGCTCAGTCCAACTCCGCCAATTAAAACCTAAATTTTCTTCTCGTTTTAAAGAATTTTTTGTGCGTCACTTACAGGTTTTTTTCTACTCTTTAGGCTTACTCAGTCGCTCACCATTTTCGACATTAATGACAGCATCTGCACTGGGCATTGCTTTAGCTTTACCTGCAGGCCTCTACGTTATTTTAGATCATGCCAGTCAACTTTCAGGTGATATTAGCAGCATTAACCAGATCTCTCTTTTTATGAAAAAAGGTCTCTCAGAGAAAAAGATCCAGGATATCCAGAAAAAGTTAGAAACAAATCCTGCAATTGCTCAGGTAAAACACATCAACCGAAAAGCAGCATTAAAAGAATTTCAAGATAACTCAGGCTTTGGAGATGCTCTTAAAGCCTTAAAAGACAATCCATTACCTGATTTGCTTATCGTTCATCCCAGCATGACACATAGCGATCCACAGCAAATTAATACTTTATTAGAAGAACTAAAAAAAATTAAACAAGTTGAATTGGTACAACTGGATATTCAGTGGCTACAAAGACTTTATGCCATCCTTCATATTGGTCAAAGAGGTGTATTGATTATTGGCTGTTTATTAGCCTTAGGTGTCTTACTCATTGTAGGCAATACCATACGACTTGCCATTGAAAATCGCCGCAGTGAAATTGTTGTTATGAAGTTAATTGGCGGTACTGATAGCTTTATCCGCCGTCCCTTTCTCTATACCGGCTTTTGGTATGGCTTGCTCGGTAGCCTGATTGCCGTATTATTGGTCAATATTTCTCTGATTATCATCAACGACCCATTAACACACCTATCATCACTCTATGAAAGCAATTTGTTTTCTCTAGGGCTTATGGGAGTTGATATCAGTGCCACATTGCTCTTATCTGGCTGTTTATTGGGTTTAATGGGCGCTAGAATTGCGGTAGGAAAGCACCTCAAAGCCATTGAACCTAAATAACTTCACTCTGTATTAGCTGTGTCGTCTTTTTTCTCCTGATTTCGTGAATACAGGTAAACTATCAGGTTTTTTGATAAAAACATCACCGCCATAAAACACAGGCCAATCAAAAAGCCTAGCCATGGTTTTTCCTGCAAAATCGTAATAAACCAGAGTGAATTCCCCATTATGCTATCCTTTAGTTTTTATTAAGACTTTAGGACAAAGTCCTGACATTTAAATACTTATCTTATTCTTTGTAGAAGTTTTCTTCCGTAATAATTGTCACATAAAGCCCCTCCTTTTATTATAATACTTTAGTGTTTTACTTGGTTATAAATTTCTGATATCATTTAATTTCTTAAATTGTTTGAATATGGTTGATTTCAGCAAGCATCTGAGATGTTTTTTTGAGGTAAATCATTAAAAAAATTGAACTTTATGAAAAATTAGCACTCTATTACAAAGAGTGCTAAAATCAGTACGCGAAAATAGTTAGAATTATGAATTATTCTTAAGCACTCTCATCCACTTTTATTAGATAGAAGCAGGAAAAATACTGAGAATTAAGTTCGTAAGAAAGGAAGAATAAAATGAATACAAAATCTTTAGCAATACCATTGGCGGTTCCGACAGGCAGTCTTGATAGCTATATCAGTGCTGTTAACTCAATCCCTATGCTAACCGCTGAAGAAGAAGCCTCTCTTGGCCAGGACGTCAAAGATGGAGCTGATCTAGATTCAGCACAACGCATGATTATGTCTCATCTACGTTTTGTGGTACATATTGCTCGTGGCTACCGTGGTTATGGCTTGCCTCAAGGTGATCTCATTCAAGAAGGCAATATCGGCTTAATGAAAGCAGTGAAACGTTTTGACCCAGAAAAGAAAGTTCGTCTGGTTTCTTTTGCTGTACATTGGATTAAAGCTGAAATTCATGAATATATTCTTCGTAACTGGCGCATTGTTAAAATAGCAACCACCAAGGCGCAACGTAAATTATTTTTTAATCTACGTCGTAAGAAAAAACGTCTGGGTTGGTTTTCTGATGAAGAAGTTCATACAGTAGCAGAAGAACTTGGTGTCACAACCAAAGATGTCCTGCAGATGGAAGCACGTCTAACTTATCAGGACAATGCCTTTGATGGGTATGACGAAGAAGATAATGATAATGCTCCTGTGATTCCAGCAAATTATCTGGAGTCTTCAGAACCATCACCTGAACAAAGTTTAGTAACATCTAACATTAAACAAGTACAGTCTGATGCATTGTATTCTGCTCTGGCAACACTTGATGATCGTAGTCGTGATATTGTTTCTCAACGCTGGTTAAGTGACGATAAACAAACACTTCAAGATCTAGCTGGAAAATATGATATTTCTGCTGAACGTGTCAGGCAGCTTGAAAATAATGCTATGAAAAAACTTAAGGCTTCTATGGTTGCATAAGATTTGGTCACATAAGACTTACTTATAGAAGTAAGCTAAGGCCAATAAAAAGGGGGGACTCATTAATAATGAGTTCCCCCTTTTTATGTCTGCAAATAATAAAGTAACTTATTCTGCAGGTACTTGTCTTACTTCAACTTCAATAGGAGGCTCTGGAGCAGGTTCTGGATATTGTGGTGCATCATACCCTCCCTCATAAGGAGGATTACCACCATAACCGCCGCCATAAGGATTATTGCCATAACCTCCTCCATAAGGATTACCATAGCCGCCACCATAAGGGTTACCATAACGACCGCGATTATAGTTATTATTGTTACCCCAGTTCCAAGGTGCGTTATTGCCACCCCAGTTATTTCCCCAATTGTTACCCCAACCACTATTACCATTATTCCAGGGACCATTCCATGAACCAGAGTTCCAAGGTGCGTTATTTCCACCCCAGTTGTTCCCCCAGCGATTACCATTATTCCATGGTCCGTTATTCCAGGGGCTATTCCAATTGTTATTACCGCTTCCCCAACTCCAGGGGGCACTATTTCCCCAGCCATTTCGATACCCATCATTATTTCCAAAACTCCATGCTGATGCTGAAGCTGATGCAATAAGTAGCGATGAACCTAAAATCAATTTTGTGATTTTTCTCATATGAGACTCCTTCTAACCCCTTGGTTTTATTTTAATAAAAAGTTAAGTAGTAATTACTATCACTCAACTATAACTATAATCTATTAATTAAGTGAATCATAATATTCTAATGGGAATTTTAGTCTATAAACGTTTTCCCTAAATATCGCATATCTTATTATATTAGTCACTTTCTTTTGTTTTGTCTGCCTCAGAGGAAGTGCTTTTCTCACTCTGAACATCTGAAACCAAATTTTCATCCTCTTGTTTTTGATGCTTTAGTTTTTGGGGTGCAAGATCTTCATCCATCAATATTCGGTGCGCATCACCTTCAAGATCATCAAATTGTCCAGATTTTATAGCCCAGAATAAGATTATGACCAGAATAATACCAATGATGATCATACTTGGAATGAGGCCGTATATTACTTCCACTTTTGACTCCTATTGAGAGGATCCTTTAATCCGTATAGAAAGTAAATCACCTTTTCACCTCTCCACATTATTTATTTTTGAAACGCCAACGCAGTCGTGCAGCATTACCAATCACTAAAAGTGAACTCAAAGGCATTGATATTGCAGCCACCAAAGGTGTTATTAAAGCAGACATTGCCAAAGGAATCATAATGATATTATATGCAATTGAAATTGTAATATTTTGCTTAATTGTTGTTAATGTTGCTCGTGATAATTGTGCTGCAAGAGGAATTTTCTCTAATTCACCATTGACGAGAATAATATCAGCACTATCAATGGAAACATCTGTCCCTGATCCCATAGCGATACCAACATCAGCTCTGACTAAAGCTGGTGCATCATTAATTCCATCTCCCACCATAGCAATGAGATGATTTTGTTGTTTCTCTTGAATCACCTTATCTTTTTCATCAGGCATAACCTCTGCGATGACTTCTTGAATACTTAGTTTCTCAGCCATGTAGTCCGCAACTTCTTGTTTGTCTCCACTTAACAGTGTCAACTTAAAATCTTGTTCGTTCATCTGACGGACAATATCAATCGCATTTTTTCGTAACTTGTCTTCTATCACAAAAGCACAAATTGATTCCCCCTCAAGCCAGGCATAAACAACCGTACTGCCAGATAAATGATATGCCTGCACTTTATCTTCAAGAGCAGATAAGTTTTCTATGCCTGCTAGTTTACAAATCCATGATATTGAGCCAACAGCAATGATTTGATCTTTATGTAAAGCCTGAATTCCTGCTCCAGACACTACTTTAATATTTTGTAGCTCCGCAGTTTCTTTGAAATCGTAATATTGTCCAAAATTAACAATTGCTTTGGCAATCATATGTTCAGAATGACTTTCTAAATACCAGGCAAGGCTTATAATTTTTCTTTCTTGAGTACTGATCTGTTCAATAAAATCATCTCTAGGAACAATTTCATTAATATTATTTTCTGCACTCTTCTTATCAAGAGAAATGCTAAATAAATTGCTTACTATCATCTTTCCCTGAGTCAAAGTTCCTGTTTTATCAAATACGAAATGTTTGATAGTAGATAGTACTTCAAGTACAGCACCATGTTTGACCAAAATACCCATTCTTGCTCCAACCCCCGTTGCCACTGCAATAGCCATGGGGGTTGCTAAACCAAATGCACAAGGGCAGGTAATAATCAATACCGATGTGGCAGCCATTAAGGCAAGCTCAAAATCATCACCAATCCATATCATAAAGGTTATGGTTGCAAGCAGAAGTGTAATAGAAACAAACCAGGGAATAATTCGATCAGCAGTACACTGAATTGGTGCTTTGGTAGACTGTGCTTCATCAACTAGATGAATAATTTTTCCTAAAGCCGTGTTTTTCAATATTTGACTGACCCGGACGGTTAAAACACCTTCTTTATTAGTTGTACCTGCAGAAACATGATCACCAATATATTTAGCAACAGGTACAAATTCGCCCGTCAGCATTGATTCATCAACAACACTTTCACCTTTGGTAATTACACCATCCACCGGAATTTTTTCTCCGGCTTTAACCAGCACAATATCGTCTTTCTGTAAGGCTCTGACTGGTACAATTTTTGTTTCACCATCTTTTATCAGATTTGAAATTTTGGGTTGTAAATCAAGTAAACGCTGTGTCGATTGAACCGCTAAACGTTTTGACATGGCTTCTAGATAACGCCCGGTCAAAATAACAAAAATAAAATTAACCACTGTATCAAAATACACATGAGCAATTTCAGAGCCACTGATCACAACATAGCAAGAATAGAGATAGGTGATTATTGCACCAATAGCAATAGGAAGATCCATGGTCAAATGCCGGTTTAATAAACCAGTAAAAGCACCACGGTAAAAAGGATAGCCTGAATAAAGCAAGGTAGGTGTTGCAAGTCCAAGGCCTAACCACTGAAACAAGCCTTTAAATTCGCCTTCATCTGCACCACTATACAGTGCAATTGAAATCCACATGAGATTCATCGCTGCAAAACCTGCAAAACCAAGGCGAAAAAGCATTTGTCGATTTTGTTTTTTTATTTGCCCTTCAGCAGCTTCAGGGTCAAAAGGAACAGCAGCATAACCTATCTGTCCAAGTACCTGCAAAATTTGAGATAATTTAACCTCTCGATTGTCCCATTTTAAATGCAGTTTTTTAGCACTAAGATTAACATTACCCTTTAAAACCCCGACCACATTTTCCAATCGACGCTCAATTAACCAAACACAAGCAGCACAATGGATTCCTTCAACTAGTAAGTGGATATCACGAACAGGCCCTAATTCTTCAACAAATTCTTGCTGTACATCATCTAAGTCATAGACCTCCAATTGGGAATCAATTTTTGGTGGAGGTTGTAAAGTCTCTCCTTCAACGGTACGTCGATAGAAACCATCCATGCCCGCACCATAAATCGTCTCACAAACTGTTTTGCAGCCATAGCAGCAAAAGTGCATTTCTTTATCATTAATAACAGAGGTAATTTCTTCTCCGGAAGGAAGGGGAAGATGGCAGTGGTCACAACTATCACTCGGATGATTTGAATCATTCACAGATGATTACTCTTTGAGAAATGAACTAATCTTTAACAAAAATAGTTTTAGCATAATTCACTTCGACACCTTCAATCACAAGACTGGCAAGAAGATCCCATTTGCCTTTAATCTCAAACGTCACATTTGCCTGGTAGGTTTTTTTTTCATCAGACAAATTCATAGGCACAGAAAAATCTTTTTTAGCATTAGATGGGCGATAGGCAAATAGGGTTACTTTTTCTACTGGAGCGGGTTTACCCATACTGTCAGTAATCACAAAAGAAATATTTGCAGGCTTGTTCAGATGGATTTCAGAGATTTGGAATTCAGTTGTCCACTTCTCATTATTTTCCAGTTTTTTCAACATATTTTCTTCATAATCCTGGCCGCGTTCATAAAAATCTTCAACGACTAAGCCTGGAAAATCATTAATTGACTGAATGATCATAAAAGAATTAACAGCCAAAACGACTAGAACCAACAGTAGCCAACCGATGACCCAAGGACTTTTATACCAGGAAATTTTTTTTGAACCAGATTTTGATATGGAATCAGAACTGGTGTTTGTATTTGCTTCAGACACTGAGTTGACCTATTTGAAAATATTATTGAAGTTTTATTATATACAAGTTTGTCAATAAATGAGAGTTAAAAACTAATAGTTATGGATGGTAGTTTCCACCCATAACTGTTAGCAGTCATGTTTTAGCGTTTAGGTCCAATGAAAACACTTTCTCGATCGCTTGAATAAACATTTCCAGCTGAATCCTTACCTTCAACAGTAAAAACAATTGGCTGTGATTTAACAGAAAGGTTCTTCCTGGGTACTTTTATAAAAATTGTCACAGGTGTCACAGTACCATGAGTAGCAACCAGTTCTTTCTCCATTCCTAACATAGTCAGGCCTTTAAAATCACTATCATCTGCTGTGATATTAACCGTCATATCTTCATTCATTTTATTAAGTATTTTTAAAGTATATCGGTTTTGAATGTTGCCATCACTTTGTAATACAAATAGAGGCTGTCTTGCATGTATGACTTTAAGTTCTAATGATTCCATACCACTTAAACCAATGATGACTCCCATGACTGATATAAGTAAAATGGCACTATACACCCAGACTCTTGGACGTTTTAATAAAGGTAATTCTTTCTTACCCATAATTCCATCCCAGGACGCAAATTTTATCAATCCTTTAGGCTTATCAATTTTTTCCATCACTGCATCACAAGCATCAATACATAAACCACACATGATACAACCTTCTTGCTGGCCACCTCTTATATCAACTCCAGTAGGACAAACTGCAACACATTGATTACAATCAACACAATCACCCTGGCCTTCAGCTGGTGGTTTATTTTTTAAGATACGGCCACGAGTTTCTCCTCTTGGCACATCATAGCTTGGTACAATTGATGTATCATCAATCATTACAGCCTGAATTCTTGCGTATGGACATAACCAGAAGCAGGTCTGTTCACGTAAAAATCCAGCTAGAAAAACAGTACCAACAATAAAGAGAGAGATAGTAATATAAGCTGTAGATGAAGCATTAAGAGTGAAAACATCAACCCATAAATCATAAGCATCTGTAAACCAGGCAACAAAACTCATTCCCGTTAGAAAAGCGATTAAAAACCATAAAAAATATTTTTTACTGCGTATAATTATTTTGGCCATATTTAATTTGGCTTTATCTAATTTACGACGTTTGGCTGGTCCACCTTCTAATTTATCTTCGATCCATGTAAAAACATCTGTCCATACAGTTTGAAAACAAAAAAATCCACACCAGATTCGTCCTGCCAAAGCGGTTACAACTGCCAGCAATATAGCAAAAAATAATAAGACAAATGATAACATCCATAGATCTTGTGGTAATAAGGTCAGATTAAAAATATGGAATTGTCGATTAGGTATATCTAGCAGAACAGCTTGACGATCACCTAAACGTAAATAGGGGCCAAGAAAAAAAATAATCCAGACTAAATTAGAAAGCCATTTTAAATTTCTAAATTTTCCACCCATGCGTTTAGCATGGATTTTAACATCACCGACATTAATTGTATGCTCATGTGCTTCTGCATACAGTTCTTCAATACTTTGTTCCTGGATTTGCTTTTCAGACATGATTATTACTTCGCTACTTGGTTTGATTTTTGTCTCTGTATTTCACAACAAATCCATTGTCGTGAGTTGTATTTTATTCTAAGCATTATAACTTAAATAAGTACATCATAAGTAACTTATGTTACATAACTTTCGATTCTTTTCTTTGTTTTTTAATAATTGATAGACAAAAAAAAGAGAGGTAAACCTCTCTTTTTTTTAAGTCTAAAAGTTTTTAGTCTTCACTGTGATCAGTATTGATTTTTTTCGCCGCCATAAAGCCAAGGTAAACGATAATTACAATACATACTCCAACAGCAGCTATTGAACCCCAAAATACAGCATCATTCATTTGAACACCTCTATAAATGGTAAAACTTTATCCTAGTGTTTTTATTTCAGTCTCCTGCTTGAAGCCTATTACTATTATCAATTCGGCAACAAACAGAAAGACAGTAATAAAATATGAGCATTTAATAATTTTTCACTTAAAGCAAAAAACTATTATTGCCCACCACCAAACTTATAAACATAAACAGCCATTTTCTTAATATCAGCTTCTGACAGTTTATCTTTAAACGCAGGCATTTCAGCATTTCGTGTCTCTGGATCACCTGCCATATTAACACCATGAGCAATAGTACGCTTAGCACTTGCAAAAAGGTCATCACTTTCAAAACGCCAGATACCATCTGTCAAGTTAGCAGAACCCAGTGCAGCCATACCTTTTGCATCCATACCGTGACATGCAAAACAAGCTTTTGACTGGAACAATGCTTTGCCTTTTTCATCTGTTTTGCCTTCACTCAAACCAACTACGTAGTTAGCCAGAGTATCAATTTCAGCTTCAGATAAAGTCGCTGCATGAGCAGTCATCATACCTTTACGGCCATTTGTGATGGTAGTCTGGATTTGTTCGATAGTACCACCGAATAACCAGTCATCATCTGCAAGTACAGGATAACCAACGTTACCCGCACCACCGTTACCATGACATGCAGAACAGTTATCACCAAAGAGCACCTTACCAGAAGCTTCTACATAAGCAGAAAGTTCATCATCAGCAAGAATCTCTTTTGCAGATTTAGCTGCAATTTTATCTTCATAAGGTTTACGAATTGCTTCAACTTCAGCAATAGCAGCCTTATATTCACCAATTGCTGTCCAGCCAGTCATACCTTTAGTATGAGAAGAAGCCAGTGGTATCATTGGGTATATAAGTCCGTAACCAATAACAAATGCAATACTGGCCCAAAACGCCATCATCCACCAGTTAGGTGCAGGATTTGCCAGCTCCCGTAGATTATCGTCCCAAATATGCCCAGTATTACCTTCATCTGGGAAAGGGTTATGTTCCGACATTATTTTTTCTCCGTTGTTGTGGGTTCATCGTCCATAAGCATAAATCTTTGTGATTCTAATTTATCCTTATTTTTTGGACGAAAAACGTAGAAGTAAGCAATGACCATGAGAACCAAAGTAACCACCGTAATGATCATTCCAGCCCAGTCATGAGACGTCATTGCACTCCAGTCAGTATAGAAATAACCTTGTGTACTCTCTTCTAAGTTAGCATTTTCTAAATTAGTTGAGCTATTACTCACGGTATTCTACCCCTTCCTGGAATTTAACCATTGTTCCAAGTGACTGCAAATAAGCAACCATCGCTTCCATTTCAGTTTTACCTGTAATGGCTGATGCACTTTCAATATCAGCATCAGTGTATGGAACACCCACAGTTCTTAAACCACGCATATGAGACTTCATAGTTTCACCGTCAACTGTGTTTTCCATTAACCATGGATAGTTAGGCATAACAGACTCAGGTACTACAGAACGAGGTGCAATTAAATGCGCAATATGCCACTCATCAGAATACTTGCCGCCTAAACGAGCAATATCAGGTCCTGTACGCTTTGAACCCCACTGAAACGGGTGATCATACATTGACTCAGAAGCCAGTGAGTAATGACCATAACGTTCTTTCTCATCACGGAAAGGACGAATCATTTGTGAATGACACAAATAACAGCCTTCACGCTGATAGATATCACGGCCTGCTAACTCAAGAGGTTTTAGAGGGCGAACACCGTCGCCTTCTTTCCAATCATCAAGAGACTTATCACCGCGATCCCAGACAACACCAGGAATGTTTTTTGCTGGCATTGCGCTATCGAGATAAAATAAAGGCACAATTTCAACAATACCTGCCACAGAAACGGACAAAAAGGTTAAAAATGCAAACAACCAGACATTGCGTTCCGCTCTGTCCTGTAACCCTGTTGGGTTTGATGTAGAATCATTTAAAGACATTTTCAATTCCTCCTTACGCCGCTACAGCAGCAGTTTGTGCCGCTTTAACTGAACCAGAACTTTTTGCTTTCAGGACAGTCATAATAATGTTATACAGCATAAATACAGCACCCAGTAAGAAGATACCACCGCCGATTGCACGCATTGCATAGTAAGGATGCATCGCTTCCACACTTTCTGCAAAGGTGTAAGCCAGTGTTCCGTACTCATCATAAGCACGCCACATCAAACCTTGCATAATACCTGATACCCACATTGCAACAACATAAATTACTGTACCAATAGTCGCAGTCCAGAAATGCATGTTAATTAGCTTTTGAGAATACATAGGTGTATGGAATACTTTTGGAATCATGTGGTATAAAGCACCAATACCAACCATAGCAACCCAACCAAGTGCACCAGAGTGTACGTGACCAATTGTCCAGTCAGTGTAATGAGACAGTGCGTTAACTGTCTTAATTGACATAATTGGACCTTCAAATGTTGACATTGCATAGAATGCTAAAGACATGATTAAGAAACGTAGAACATAGTCATTACGTAGTTTGTCCCAAGCACCCGATAGGGTCATCATACCGTTAACCGCACCACCCCATGAAGGAATGATCATTGCCATAGATACAGCTGCACCTAAAGAACCGGTCCAATCTGGAAGCGCTGTGTATTGAAGGTGGTGAGCACCTAGCCACACATAACCGAACATCAAAGCCCAGAAGTGAATAACAGATAAACGATAGGAGAAAACAGGACGATTAGCCTGCTTTGGAACGAAGTAATACATAATACCCAGGAAGCCAGCAGTCAGATAGAAACCAACAGCATTGTGTCCCCACCACCATTGAATCATTGCATCTTGAACGCCTGAATAAGCAGAGTAAGATTTAAATGCTCCAACAGGGATAGCAGCACTGTTCACAACATGCAGGATGGTGATCATAATCATCATACCCATGAAGAACCAGTTGGAAACATAAATGTGCGAAGTTTTGCGAGTTGCAATTGTCATCAAGAAGTTAAACATGAATGACAGCCAGACGACGGCAATTGCCAGGTCAATAGGCCATTCCAACTCAGCATATTCTTTAGCCTGAGTCAGACCAAGAGGAAGAGTGATAACAGCAGAAACAATAATCAGATTCCAGCCCACGAAAGTGAACCATGCCATCTTGTTGCTCCAGAGGCTCACACCACATGTACGCTGCACAGTATAGAAGGCTGTTGCCATCAGAATACAGCCACCGTATGCAAAAATAACGGCATTAGTGTGTAAAGGTCGTAAACGACCAAACGATAAATAAGGACTGTCAAAGTTGAGTACTGGCCAAGCCAATTGTGAGGCAATAAATACCCCAACTAATGCACCAACGACTAAGTAGACGGCGGTCATTACGGCAAACCAGCGAACAACGTCGAAGTTATACTTCTGCTCCGCTGCAGCTTCTTCCATAGTGTTCTCCACAATTATTTAAAA
>JAPHSW010000134.1 GCA_026196615.1 Gammaproteobacteria bacterium
CAATGAATGTCTATACTTGCCCTGATATTTCAAAGTCTGTAAAAATTGGCAGCTGTCCATCTGATGACGAACTCAAACGTATGTTTAATTCTACTTGTGGTTGGGAAGATACTGAGAGCGATAATCCGCATGCCGAAGGTGTTTGTAAGAATTACAGCTTATTTAGTAAAGCAAAAAATACCGCTTTATGGGAGTCAAATGATGGTGAGTATAGTGGATATTTGTCCTGTGATAAGAAAGAAAGTGAAATTAAGGCAGCTAAGCTGTTGAAAATCAGTACTACCCTGAAAAAACAAGTAAATCGCGTGATATGCTCTTATGAAGGTGGTTCAGAACTGGTTTTTCGTACCTTTGAATTTTGTGAAATAGCTGGTGCAAAACTTCTGGGTCGCTACGTTGGCCGTATGTGTGGGGAAAATGACAAAGACTGTAAGGCAGTATGTAAATGATTTCTGAAGTGTAATGTAATTATGGAATGAATAATAGAGACATAATCAAGTCATGGATTTGAATGGAGAAAAGAAGATAAAGGTGGAAATTGGTACTATTGTAAAGAATTCGATATGGATGGTTGGTTATGTCCAGCATTGTTTAAGTATTTTGATTCGGCACCAGATAATATTTATGTTCAATTTAAACAAAAAAATGTATCACCAATGCATAATAGAAAAAATATGAAATATTTAATGTTAATAATCTTTTTTTGGTTGGTTCAACCAGTATATGCAAAAGAAGATTGTAGTCTTTCAGGTATTGAACTTGAAGAAGAATCTAATGATGCTGTGAAGCTATACTACACAGGAACGTGTCATTATAGAAATAAAGATTATCAGATGGCGGCAAAACAATGGAAACAACTTTCTCAATTAAATAATGTTCCCCGAGAATATGAAGAATTACAAATTAATGTCTTAAATAATCTTGGCTACTTAATGTTCTTTGGTTATGGAGTTGAAAAGAAGCAATTTGAGGCCGTTGATTACTGGCAAAAAGCAGTATCACTTGGTCACACAGAATCAGAATATCACCTATGTCACGCATATGCTGACACTAAGGAGTCAACATATAATAAACTAAAAGCTAAACAACATTGTTCAAAAGCTTTATTGATTTACAATGGACTGGAAGAAAAAGATGATGAAATATTAAGGCAAATAAAGAAATATAATAATCAAGTAAATGAATAAAAACCATAACTTGGAATTAATTCTTTTACCAGGGATGGATGGAACAGGCATTTTATTCAAACCTTTTTTAAACTCACTATCACAAGATATTTCAACAAAAATTATACATTACCCTTTTGATCAAGAACTTTCATATAATGAATTAGTTTCATATGTGCAAAAACAGTTACCAACAGATAAAGAGTATATTTTATTAGCCGAGTCATTTTCAGGTCCTATTGCATATAAGTTAGTAAACAATGAAAAATTAAAAGCAATTATATTTGTAGCCAGCTTTATACAACCACCCAATAAATTACTGATTTTATCAAAAATATTACCACTTTCATTATTCATTCCTAAGCAATTACCTAATGTGTTTTTAAAATTTCTTTTAGGGCCATTGGCAAGTAAAGAAGTTTATAAATTAGTTAACGAGTCCTTAAACAAAGTAGAAAAGCATGTTTTATCCTTCAGGTTAAAGGAAATGGCTAAATTATCAAAAAACAATATTGAAACAATAAATAAAAGTATTTATATTCAGGGTATTAGTGACAATTTGGTTTCACCAAAACATGCGGGTAAAATAGAACAGATTTCACAAGAATCAAAATTATACAAAGTTGAAGGTTCTCATTTTATTTTGCAAGTTAATCCAGAAAGATGTTCAGAAATCGTGCAAAATGAAATAAATCTTTTAGCCACTAGTTGCTTGGGAAAAAAACTAAACCACAACTAGTTTTCTCTAGAACTGAACATTATAAAAAATAGAAAAAGATGCTCTAATATTTTTTAGCGTTATATGTAAGTGGAGAATCAGAAATTAAATATCTTTGGGTAGTAATTTTCACTGGAACTTTAATTTGGTCCGGTATTAATCCAAAAGACCAATTCACATGGTTTTTAGAAGTTAGTCCTGCGATCATTGGTTTTTTAGTGTTGGCTTTTACATATAGAGCATTTAAATTTACCTCTTTGGTCTATATATTGATACTAATACATTGCATCATCCTAATGGTTGGTGGGCATTATACATATGCTGAAGTTCCATTATTTGACTACATAAAAGATATTACTAATTCAACAAGAAATAATTATGACAAAGTGGGTCATTTTGCACAAGGTTTCATCCCTGCATTGATATCTAGAGAAATTATTATAAGAAAAAAAATAATACAAGATACAAAATGGCAGTCTTTTTTCATCATTTCATTTTGTCTTGCGTTTAGTGCATTTTACGAACTTATTGAATGGTGGGTTGCTTTAGCAACAGGTGAAGATGCAGAAGCCTTCTTAGGCACACAAGGCTATATCTGGGATACACAATCAGATATGGGGTTAGCTTTATTAGGCGCAATAATAGGTTTAATTAGTTTGGGTAGGTTGCATAGTAGGCAACTTAAGAAACATAGCAAATACCAAGATATGTGTGCAAAAAAGGGAAAGGTTCCTTAATCCACAACCCTAGAGTATCAATATTATGACGACATTTAAATCTCTAGTGACCGATGTAAGATCTTGTACTATCTGTGCAGAGCATTTGCAACACGGTGTTCGTCCAGTATTCCAGGTAAGCGAAAAATCTCGAATATTAATTGCTGGTCAGGCACCAGGGCAAAAAGTTCATCAATCAGGTGTACCATTTGATGATGCTAGTGGCGATCGTTTGCGTGATTGGATGGGAATATCACGTGAAATATTTTATGATCAGAATCAGATCGCTATTCTACCAATGGGATTTTGTTATCCTGGTAAAGGGAAATCTGGTGATCTTCCTCCTCGACCAGAGTGTGCTCCCGCATGGCGTGATCAGCTTCTTAGTCATTTACACCATATTGAAATCACATTGGTTATTGGGCAATATGCTCAAAATTATCATATGAAGACAAAACAATCATTGACTGAAACCGTTCGTAATTGGGGCTCATCTCACTCAAAGCTTATCCCTCTTCCTCACCCTAGCCCGCGTAATAATATTTGGCTTAGTAAAAATCCATGGTTTGAAAACGAGCTTATTCCTATTCTTCAAACACGTGTCAGTGAAATACTTGAGTAAAACATAAGATAAAAAAGTTGAACTAACTTAATGTTATGTTTTTGTGAAAAAAAATAGAGCAAAAGAAAGTTGTTACTAGACTTTCACAAACATCATATAAATGTGATATGGTTTTGTTTGTTGGGCATGGCCAAAAAATCCAGGCTCAAAACATTGGAATTGTGGAATATACAAACTATAAGAAAAATAATCAGTTCATGAATTAAATTAGCAATTACTAAATTTTTTTCAGACAAAGACGTCCCTATTTCTACCAATTAAGCTTATCGAACTAGTTCTACATATTTGAAATTAACGACTGGAGATTGTTATGGCTTTTTATCACCATTTAAGCAATTACAAGAACGATCCTGATTATCCTAACAAGCAAGCGTGGATTGCTTCCAGACTATTAACTTTACGTCATGACTTGCACAATACTATTGAAAAAGATCGCCATCCAGATTCACTGATCATAGGTTCCTGGAATATCCGTGCTTTTGACGATGGTGTGTTGAGAATGGATGAAAGCTACCATTACATTGCCGAGATCATTGATCATTTCGATATCTGTGCCATTCAAGAGGTCAAAACTGATTTGGCCCCCTTGCGACGTTTAAAAGGTTTGCTGGGCCCTAATTGGGACTTCTTTGTCTCTGATGTTTCTACACACAAAGGTGGAAACAATGAACGCATGGCATTTATGTATAACACCAACCGTGTATTTTTCCGAAATTTGATTGGTGAGATTGTTCTGTCAAAGGAAGATTTGGCACATGGGCAACAACCTGCACGCTCACCTTTTTTTGCTTCATTCCAGTCAGGTTGGTTTAAGTTCTCTCTTTGCTCTGCTCATATCGTGTTTGGTGACGATCTTAAGTTACGTGCTGAAGAAATTGGTGCCATCGCTGATGCATTGGTTAAACGAGCAAAAAATGAAGATCAGGTACATATTTTTCTAGGAGATATGAATATCGAGAAAGAAGATGGCGAGGTAATGCAAGCTCTTAAAGAATCTAAATTGAGAGTCCCAAATTTTGGCCCTACTAATATGGGGGGTAATAAATGGTTCGATCAAATGGCATTTACCGAAAAGGGCAAGGCAGGATGTAAAACCCGACTACTACGCCACGGCAAGTTCGACTGGCGTCATGCCGTTTTTGGTCCTCATCCCAAGGATAAAGCACCTGAATTAACAGAGAAAGATAAGGCAGATGGTAAAAGTCGCCCTACTGCTGAGGCACTCCTAAAGCATTACGAAAAGAAAGTGGAGAAAACCAGAAAAAATCACGGCAAAGCACCCTATGCCAATTGGCCGAAGTCCTACAAGAACTGGACAACATTTGAAATGTCTGATCACTTACCGATTTGGATGGAACTGGAAATCGACTATTCAGATAATTATCTACGCCGTTATCTTTAAATCTTTTATCAATTTTTCAGTATTTTTCACAACTCAGTGAACATCGTGTGTGTTGTTCTTCAGCACACACATGGAGAA
>JAPHSW010000022.1 GCA_026196615.1 Gammaproteobacteria bacterium
GCGTAAAGTTAGGCTTTGGGTGTGCTGTTCAACACGCAAAGTCCAACTTCGCATAATCTCTGCATTATGTTGAGTGGGTGGGCACGGTGAGCCTCAAGCGTGAGGCTGACAGTGGTTTGCTTTAGCAAACTGCTGACTGGTTTGGTAAACCCAACAGGAGCCGTTTTGCTCATGAAGTGATGGCGGCTTGTTTGCTGCTATTTTTAGCAAACAAGATGACAGAACTTGATGAGCAAAGCAGCGGCATTATTTCTTTTAAACTACCGGACAGGTGCTAAGCTCTGATTGTCCATGCAGGAGAGTTCGAGTCTCTCCTTTAATTAGCAAGCTTTTAATCTGTTGATTCTTCTTTTTCAAGCTTCGCTGGATGAGTCGCTGAATGGATTTCCCTGAGCTTTTCCACACTGACCTGAGTATAAATTTCAGTAGTCGATAAGTCAGAATGTCCCAGCATCGCCTGTATAAAGCGAATGTCCGCCCCATTATCCAGCATATGCGTAGCCATTGCATGACGGAACAAGTGGCAACTCCCTGGTTTATCAATCTTGGCATGATACAGGTAACGTTTAACCAGGGCTGATAGTCGATTCTTGGCAAACGGTTCACCGTAATCAGTCAGAAACAGATGCTTTTCATGAGAGTCATTAATCATCTGTGGTCTGGACTCAAGACGATACTTTTCCACCCAATATAAAGCCCGTTCCCCAAGCGGTAGCATTCGATCTTTCTTGCCTTTTCCTTCCCTAACTAACAAGGTTTCACGTCCTCGATCCACATCATAGATATCCAGATTCACTAATTCCATTCTGCGGATACCACTGCTATAAAGCAGTTCCAGTATCGCCTTATCCCTCAAGCCATAAGGACAGCTTGTATCAGGTAAATTCAGGACTCGATCCATTTCATTCACACTGAGTATATTCTTTGGTATGCCTCGTCTGTGCTTGGGTAATTCCAACTCACTGGCTGGATTATATAAGATATGGTTTTCTCTGGTCAGCCATTTGAAGAAAGCTTTTACAGGTGTTAATAACGTATGTTGTGAGCTGAACGTTAATGGCTCACCATTACTCTGGCGATAGTCAAACAAGTGTTTTTGATAGCTTTCCAGTATTGGTTTTGTGATCTCTCTTGGATGCTCCAGACTGCGATCATCACACCAACCAATAAAGCGCCTCAATGAACGGTTTCGAGTTCTTACGGTTTGTTTTGTCAGTCCTTTGATTTCACTCCATTGTAAGAACTGATTCAGGTAGTTGGTAATGCCATTGTGTTCAATCTGATAAGGGTCTGGACGTTTGGCATGTTCCAGTTTTTTTCTGGCTTTAGGCTTCTTATAAAGCCCTCTGCGTTGATTGGGATTACGCATGAGCATTGTCCTTATCCATCTGAACCGCATTAGCGGCTAAGGGAATAGGATCAAGTAACTTATTACTACGGTACGATTCACCATTTCTTTTTTGTGGGGCTTGTGCATTTTCATCCTCATCCCGACCACTTTCCCCATAAGCCTTGCTATCACTGGACTGTGGTGATTTATCTAAACCCGACACCCCACCGACTTGAGGCCGACTTGAACCCGACCAGTCCGACCGTTGCTCCGACTTCTTATTATTTACCCCCGACTTGTTTGCATCATAACCTATCTTTTTAGGTTCAATCAGTCCCATTAAGTGCTGTTGTGACTGCTCCACTTCCTGATCATAAAGTAATTCATACTCAAAGCTCTGGCCTCGTCCACCTCGATGCACAAGCAGATATTCCAACTCTTCCAATCGGTGACAATGGATCTTAAGTTGAGTATTGCCTAATCCGGTATATTCCCTGATCTCTCTGCGACTAAAACGGTAATCACTGCGTTCAATCTGCTGTGATTGGCAAGCTTCCTTTGTCATTGTCTGGATCAGTATTAAGAGTTTTCGAGTCTGTGGGGGTAACTCATCTAGTGTTCTGCCCAGGACTTCATGAGCTAATTGATTGGCTAATTCAATATCCTTCAGGGTCACTTCAATGTATTCAAAGGTTTCACCATTGTGATCAATGCTTTTGACGGGGCGCTGATATTGATGCAACAAGGCAATGCAATCAATCAACGTCAGATACTTTTCATGATCTCGTCTGGTTCGTGTTTTATCACTGAGGAAGGTTAATTGATCGGCATAAGGGTTAATGATCTGCAAAGGCTTCAATAAGCTTTGAGCGTTACGGTGCAAGGCTTTAATGGCATCCTGTTCAAGCTTGGTCTGTAAGCCTTCCAGTGTTCGTCTGCTTCTTTGGATCTGGTGGATGGCCTGTGTTTGCTCTCTGGACTCATTCACTGATAACACTAAACAACGGTTTAATAATTCCTCATCAATGTCTATAGCCGTAGTGGTCATAAACAACATAGTCGGGCCTTTGACCGTATATTCCTGAGTCACTAACTGACCACTGTCATTATCCTTTCCCGTACTGGCAATGGTCACTTCACCTTCACTTTGTAA
The DNA here is from genome assembly GCA_026196615.1 of Gammaproteobacteria bacterium. GTDB lineage: Bacteria > Pseudomonadota > Gammaproteobacteria > GRL18 > GRL18 > GRL18. Next base: position 2,484 of record JAPHSW010000022.1, read on the forward strand.
CAACTTCAAGGCATAAGACGCATTACTGGCACCTTCTTCCTCAGAGATCGCCAGTATTTTATGTTTCAAACTGTTCTCACCCAGATAGAACAAGCTTTGTCCTGTCATGGCTGAGTATTGTGTTCGTTCTTCTTCTGGCATCAATGCCAGAATAGCTTCCATTAAAGAACTTTTACCTGCTGCACTACTGCTTTGGATCATCACTGCCAGTGGTCGATCCAGTTTGCGACTGACACATCCCAAATAGCCCACCAGAGTGTTACTTTCTTCTCCCACAATGCCCATTTTATTGAAGTCCTGACGGATAATGTCAATCAGATTGCCATCCTGTAACAACTCCAATGCGGCTTTTTGTTCCTGAGTGGATAGTGGTGCAGGTTGATCTTTCTCATCCGCTTGAGTTTGTTTATCCTGCTGGATCTCTTCAAGCTTCAGGAGCAGTTTACCCAAGTCTTTTTTAATCACATCAGTCTTGATTGCCAGTTCATCACTGGCTTGATTCATAAAGACAGTTCGCTGTTTGGCACTATACAAGTCTAACTTATCATTATGGAAAGCGTCATTAAACGTGAGCATTAGATTAATCTTCAAGGTACTAGTTTGATCACCTAATCCCCTGATCCGATAGTGACGCTCTCCCAAGGTAATATGGATTTCATGATCTGTGATTTCAGCTTCAATGGTGTGTGCTGTTTGTGGGACGGGAGAGCTTGGCGGCTCAACAGCTTTAGCGGCTAAGGAGGTAAAGGATTCTGGTTGGTTGCTTTTTTCCTTAGCCGCTTTCTTTTCACTTTTGGTCTGTTCGGTACTCAACTCTGGCTCAGATTGTGGTGCGTCACCTTTACCCATCCACTGAGCTTTTCTGATCACTAATGCCAGGCTTTTATCCGCTGGAGTCATTTTCAAAGCATATTCATTGGCATCCATTTTTTTAGGAAACTGTAATCTGAAACACTCTATGCCTTCCTGATTAAGCTTTTCTGCTAATTGTTCTGAGGCTGTATTACCAGCTTCATCTCGATCATAGGCGATCAACACTCGTTTAATATTGTTCAACTTAAAGGCGGCTAAGTGAGAAGCAGTAAAACCAGAAGTACCATAACTAGCCGTCACATTTTTAAAACCATGTACCCAGAAGGTCATGGCATCGATCAAGGCTTCACACAGAATGATTTCATCATAGACTTTCAGAGCTTCAATATTCCAAACGCCTTCATGTGATCCAGGTAAGTAAAGGTGTTGAGCCGTACCTTTGCGCAATTTATTACCTAATATTTTACGACCATAAACCTCAGTAATTTGCTTATTTTCATCCTGAACAGGCACCACGATGGAACCATTGAAGTGCTCATGGCCACTTTTTCGGATAATACCAATTTCCTGTAACTGGCCTCTGATTTCAGATCCAGCCTTACGGTTCCTGGCTGGCAGTCGGTAACCTAAAGTTCGATTGGCATAACCCAGTTTAAAGGTATTGATCAACTCTGGTGAATTGAGTCCTCTCTGTTCCAGGTATTCCAATGCTTCAGGGGCAGTCTTCAGGGCTTCATGATAATAAGTGATCACCTGGTGTAATAATTTCTGATTGTCCGCATTGGCGGCTAAGGGTGAAGCCAGTTTGGTGGTGGTATTGTATTTAACCGTTTGAGTATTACTGAGCAAGCTCTGGTCTTTTTGCAGGATTTCACAGGCTAAGCGGAAAGAGACACCCTGAGTTTTCATCACCCAATCGATCACACTGCCACCAGTCTGGCAAGCACCCATGCAATGCCAAAGATTGGTATCTGGACTTACCACCAGACTGGCTTCTTTGTCATCATGCCATGGGCAGCTAAGGAGATAATCTTTACCATTCCGCTTGAGTTGGTAGCCTTGAGACTGGATCAGCTGAACCAGATCGATATTCTGTTTTATCTGAGTAATCAATTCTTCGGGTAAACGGGGCATCTTAGTTTTCTCCAAAACCCTGTCAAGGGTAATACTTAACCTATTTAGGGTTTATTTATAACCCTTTTGCGGATACAATGCAACCTTATGAAGAAAACAGCGTATATACTAACGGAGGATATTATGAACAACAGGTTATTGATTATTATGCAAGATACCGCACTCCGTAAGGCTTTTGGTACTAGAGTAAAAAAACTACGCAAACAGAAGCATTGGACTCAGAAAGAGTTAGCCGCTAAGGTGGATATTCGTTATCAATTACTCAATAAGTACGAGAGTGGGCAACATATACCCCCAGCAAGTACATTAATTAATTTGGCAGATGCATTGGATACAACAATTGATTACTTGCTCACTGGTAATCCTATCGAATCCTCGCCATTGAGCAATACTTTTTTATTTAAACGATTTAAAGAAATTGAGAGTTTTAATAAAGAGGAACAGGATACGGTTATTACCCTGATTGATGCCATGATTGCGAAGCATAGAATGGAAAGTGCTATGAAACCCGTTTAAAAAGGTACTTTATCAAGATAAATAATCACACGTATATACAAGGAAAGAGATCGTGAAAGAAATGAAACTAGATGGGCTTATTGCACTTTATAGAAGTATGAGAAACCAAGGTATTACACGGACTAAATTTCAATACACACTTAACCATTTAACCTTTGAGTGTTTGTTTTTCATTGATTTAGAACCTTATGAACTTGTTATGGGGTGTTTACATCATAACTTTGCAATTTTTTTTAGACATAAAATAGGGCTTTAAAATTGCCCCTTATATAAATCCCAAGGATACTTTCTTCAAATTAAAGAATGCACTTAATACTGGTGCGAATAGTAATCATGATTTATATCCTAGTGAATTTTTTAGTGAATTTAATCAACATATACCAACGCAAGCTACTCCTCACACTCCTGCCACACCAGCCGATATCATTAGATATTATCCAAATATCGAAGAAGAAGATAAGATTTATTTTCGTGGTTGGTTAGATAACAATATACGAGGAAATACCGTTAGTGAAGAAAATCTTATAAAAACCAGACGCTTTTTAGGACAACAAGTCTATGAATTTGCAAAGCGAAGAAATCAAAGTACATGCTGGACTGCAATCCAAAATCAAGCTGTAGAGTTTTTCTATCCTGAATAAGAGAAAAGCCCTGCAATAGCAGGGCTCTGGGTATTTTATTGATCGTTAAATAGATGGCTACCTTTAATTTTTTTTATTCCACCATTCATCTGTTTTCATTTTATCGGGAACTCCAGGATCATCCGGGCCATCTAAATCCAAATCATCAAAAATAATATCGAACCATTTATCTCTTAAACTCGATGGTAATTTTGAACCACACCAAGGGCAATAATTTATTATTTGTATAGCTGTTCCCCCATCAGTAATTTCTATGCCATATTCTCTAAATTTATCTATGTAACGAATTGCATCATCAGTATTATTTACATGCTCATATAATTCATTACAGCAATGTTCGTTCATTTTTTAATTCCTAAAAATTAGATATCAATAGTTCTTCCTGGTACAGGGGGTTTATACATGTCACCTGTTGTAGGATTCATCGAACCTTTATGTTTGCCTTTTCCATCATAAACTTCTATATCATCATGGGTATGATCCCATTCATATAGTTCTTTTTTCTTACCTTTCTTGCCATTGTTTTTTCGACCACCTCTATCAGCTTTAAAACCATCTCCATTCCATATCGGACTTTGAGACTTAGTGGGGTTCTTAACTCTATCACTATACATTGGTCCAACTAATGGAATATTGTCAGCTGGAAGAGGAGACGAATTTATAGGGGGAGTGTCAGATGGAAAGCCTGGTATATCAAAATCAAAGTCAGGAATATTGTTAATTAAATCATTGCATGCATCAGCAATTCTCTGACCCCATTGTTTACATGTACCCGTAAGAGTGCAATGTATAAGTAGGCCACCACCTAATACTAATCCTCCTCCTTGAGCAGCTTGAGCCATATGTCCATTTGGATCGATATAATTGACTGGGTTTCCACCAACATATCCATAAGTATTCAACCCTCCATTAAGACCAATAGGGTCACTAGTGATGTACCTCCCCAGACTTGGGTCATAATATCGATGGTAGTTGTAA
>JAPHSW010000207.1 GCA_026196615.1 Gammaproteobacteria bacterium
AAAACGTATATCATCAAATACTCGAGATAAAAATGGAATTACTTGTCAGGTACCATTACCTTCCTGTGGTCATCTTATTACTCAAAAGAGATTACATGACTGGTTAAAACTTTTAGGGTTTGATATTGAGCTTGTCAATGAATACTTTTATAGGCCTCCGATCAGTAATTCAGCAATATTAGAAAAATTGGAGTTTATGGAACAAGCAGGGCAATTTTCAAAGATTTTGCCTGCAGGAGGATATCTTATTGTTGCAACTAAACGTGTTTCAACATTGACTCCTATTAGGGAAAGGTGGAAATTCCCTAACCAAATCTTAAAGCCGGAAACAATTGAAACGGCTGGTATGAAAAAGAAATTCAATTCTAAACTTATGTCTTCATTCATTCCTAAGGTCAATTTACATAATTTAATTAAAATAGGTGCCAAGAAGTTTAATGAAAAAAAATAAAATTTATATTTATACCGATGGAGCCTGCAAAGGTAATCCAGGAATAGGTGGGTGGGGTGCCTATATGGTATACAAAGATACAAAAAAAGAATTTTTTGGTGGTGAAAAAGAGACCACAAATAATCGCATGGAAATGACGGCTGCTATAAAAGCACTTGATCAATTAACTCGCCCTTGTGAAGTCATTTTGACTACTGATTCTCAATATTTACGTAAGGGTATCACTGAATGGATAATTAACTGGAAAAAAAGAGGTTGGAAAACAGCTAGTAAAAAACCTGTTAAAAATGTTGATTTATGGAAACAATTAGATGCGTTAGTTAGTATACATGATGTTACCTGGAACTGGGTTAAGGGACATTCAGGTCATCCTGAAAATGAAAAAGCTGATGAGTTGGCAAATAAAGGCATTGAAACACTATGAGACAAATTTTTCTAGATACTGAAACAACTGGTTTAGAACCCTCTCATGGACATAGAATCATTGAGATTGGTTGTGTCGAAATGATTGATAGAAAATTAACGGGAAATAACTTCCATAAATATATCAATCCTGAAAATAAAAATGTCGATCAAGGAGCACTTGAAGTCCATGGTATTACGGATGAATTTCTCTCTGATAAACCTTTTTTTGCAGATATTTATGATGAATTCTTAGAGTTTGTCAAAGGTAGTCAACTAATCATTCATAATGCACCTTTTGACGTAGGCTTTATCAATAATGAAATTGTTTTATTGGAAGCTAAGTTAGGGCAATCAATTGAGAAAATTGATGTCAGTTGCAGCATACTGGATTCATTAACACTCGCCAGAGATATGCATCCCGGTCAGAAAAACAACCTGGATGCCTTATGTCGGCGTTATTATATTGATAATAGCAATCGTCAATTGCATGGTGCTCTACTTGATTCTGAAATTCTTGCTGATGTTTATCTGGCAATGACAGGAGGGCAAACCAGTCTGACTCTGGATGATGCATCTGGGGGAGGTACTGGTGCTGAAGCTATTCGTCGATTGAATTCCAACAGAGCAGCACTTAAAGTGCAAAGTGCCTCCCCTGAGGAAATTAATTCTCATGAGGAATATTTAGCTCTTCTAGAGAAAAAGTCGGGGCATAGTGTTAATTGGAAATAGTGCGAGTTTATTTAAGATTTAAGTCTAAAACTCCTCAAATCCACCAAAGTGATTATTTTGGAAAAATGATGCCTAAGATCTGAAGTGCATCTGTTTCTATTTCAAATAAAATATCTTCAATTGTTTTTTTATCGATGTTAAGTAATTCATTAATCATTGGATTTACTCGATTGAGATAATTTTTTTCTAAATCAATCACCTGTTCATCACTTTGTTGTAATTCAGATGGGTTCACTTGTTTATTCATTGCCTCATCAAGTTCTAAATACCCACTATAAAGAGTTGCGGCGTTTAAAATACAAAGATCGTTTAAGCAAGTGTTTTTAATTTCTTCCGGAGCCTCAAGTGGAGAGTGTAGGTATTGAAGTGAGACGATTATTTCTTTAGGTACTTTCCAGTGTTCTAGAATCTTTGCACTGACTTCATTATAAGTAAATCCTAAAGCATCGCTTTCTAAATCAAACTCTATGTATTCTGAATTGTTTAAATGTTTGCTAAGTATCTGAGTCACTTCATCTGTTCGGGTAGAACAACAAACAAGTTGTCCAAGACGACTCATAATGGCCGAAATGAAAATTCGATCAGGTTCAGGGTGTTTTAATCGATTTGATAAGCGTTTTGATATTAAAGCAAGATAAACTGAGCGACGCCAAAAATCTTCCATATTAATGGCTTTGCATTGATTGTCATCATTAAAATTACCAGCCAATGCATCCAATAGTATTAGGTTTTTAACTTCTTTAATCCCAACAAGGCTTAGAGCTCGATTGAGTGTAGAGACTTGTGCACGAAAACCATATAAGGGACTATTAGCTATTCTAAGTATTTTGGCACTGAGAGTCGCATCAGTGCTAATAATTTCACCTATTTCATCAATGGAAGCCGTATTAGAGAGAATTTTTTCCTCTAATTGATGATAGAGTTCTGGTAACGTGTATAATTTACCCTTTTCAAGAATAAATTGATTAACAATAAGGTCGATTTCGGTCATTTATAATCACTGCTCATTTCAATGTTATGGTGTATAATCGCTTGCTCTATAAAGTTTTAGAGACTTTTTTAATTAACTATCTTGACTATAGCACTTATTTTTTGTTTGTTTAGAAAATATTCCTATGTATGTAAAATAATCACATTATGACAATTAAAGAAACCATTAAACTCTTTGGCCCAGGCCAATCAACCGTCTCACTACAGGAAAAAATTATATCTGCAGTGGGAGGATTGATTGCTATTGGTCTTATTATGTTTATAAGCCAGTACTACCTGGACTCAAAAGGGGGGCCTTGGGTTGTTGCTTCTATGGGGGCATCTGCTGTTTTACTATTTGCTGTACCAAAAGGGCCTTTATCGCAGCCATGGTCATTCGTAGCAGGTCATTTATTTTCTGCATTTATTGGCATTTCAGTTGCAAAACTGGTTTCAGATCCCGTCTTGGCCTCAGCTTTGGCAGTTTCATTGGCTATTTTTGTAATGTATGTTACCCGAAGTTTACACCCTCCTGGTGGAGCTACTGCATTAACTGCTGTTGTTGGTGGAGTATCAATTACAGATTTAGGATATATGTATATGCTGACACCTATTGCCCTTAATTTGTTAGTGATGCTGATATGGGCACTTATTATTAATAACTTAGTCCCAAGCCGATGTTATCCCAATGGCATTAAAGATGTTTTTAAACCCAAAAGCCACTCCTTAATTAAAGAACCAAATGATATAAGTCGCCCAAATTTAATTCATCGCTCAGATTTACATGAGGCATTAACCGAAATGGATTTTTTTGTTGATGTATCAGAAGGTGAATTGAATAAAATATTTAATTTGTCACTTATGCATACGCATAAGAAAAAAATGGGTGAAATATTATGCCGCGATATTATGACAACCAATGTCATTAGTGTTCAGTATGACACTGATGTTGAAAAGGTCTGGAAACTGTTAATTGATAATCGAGTTCATGCCTTCCCTGTTATAGATAAAGTAGGCTATGTACTTGGAGTCATTAGTATGGACGATTTTCTCAATCAAATTTCAGTGGATTCAAACTCAAGTATTATGAATCAACTGACTGATTTTGTTTTAAAAACAAATACGGAATACACAGATAAACCTGAATTTGCAGGGCATTTAATGACTAAGCCTGCGATTACGATTAAAGAAGATCAGCATATTCTAGAGTTATTTGATATTTTTTATACTCAAAATATTCATCATTTACCTGTTCTGAATAGTAAAAATAAACTTAGCGGTATTATTACCCCAAAAAACCTGCTTATGGCATTTCAAAACAGTGAAGAGTGATGACTCAAATGCGTTTTCCTATTTGGGTTTGCAGACATTTTTTTAATTCTTAAGATGTCGTGAAGTTTAGTAAAAAGAGCTTGCTATGAACTTAATATGTCCCTATAATCTAGCCAATTAAATGACTGTGAATTCAGAAAGCAACAGAAAACAGCTGAAAAGTTGTGAAGTTTTATTTTTCCATGTTATTTATCGTATTTTTTGGGAATAAAACAACATTTATTGCCAATCTGTTCCAATTTCTTTGTATGGAGCAGAAATTTTTAAAGTGGGCCTTTGGCCCATTTTTTATTTGTGTAAGATTTTTTTGAGATTTTGTGAATGGCCATTAAAACGCAACAATTAGAAACTATGCTTGAACCTGTGGTCACTTCAATGGGGTATGAATTTGTTGGGTTGGAATTTATCTCTCAAGGACGCCATTCGATACTACGCATCTATATTGATTCAGAAACTGGTGTTGGTGTAGATGACTGTGCTGATGTCAGTCGCCAATTGAGTGCAGTTTTAGATGTAGAAGATCCAATTGCAAGTGAATATTCATTAGAAATATCTTCACCAGGGCTTAATCGTCCACTGTTTAAAATATCTCAGTATGAACAGTTTATTGGCGAAGAAGTAAAATTTAAAACCATTCGTCCTCAATTGGAAAATGGGCAGCGCAAATTTAAAGGCATAATAACCGCTGTAGAAAATAATAATGTGGTATTTGAAATTGAAAGTGAATCAATCTCTGTACCATTTGCTGACATCGATAAAGCAAATATAGTTGCTAAATTTTAATAGATAACTGAACAATACAGGAATTGTTAAGGTAAAAATATGAGCAAAGAAATCCTTTTAGTCGTTGATGCTGTATCACATGAGCGTGGAATCGAAAAAGATATCATCTTTGGTGCACTTGAAACAGCATTAGCCTCTGCTACTAAGAAAAAAAGTGGTAAAGAGATTGAAGTACGCGTGTCTATTGACCGAGTGACTGGTGACTATGAAACGTTTCGACGCTGGCTTGTTCTTGATGATGAAACAGAGCCATATGAATATTATGACAAACAGGTTCTTTTTTCCCGTGTTGTTGATGATAACCCTGGAATTGCTTTTGGTGACTATATAGAAGAACCAATGGAATCTGTTGAATTTGGTCGTATTGCTGCTCAAACTGCCAAACAAGTGATTGTACAAAAAGTACGAGAAGCTGAACGCAAAAAAGTGGCTGATGAATATCAGGAAAGAATTGGCGAATTGTTATCTGGTGTTGTTAAGCGTATAGAGCGTGGCAATGTGATCGTTGATATTGGTAATAATATTGATGCCGTTATTAAACGAGAAGATATGATTCCAAGAGAACCTGTTCGTAATGGTGATCGTATTAGAGGCTATCTTTATGAAGCCATGAGTCAATCGAGAGGACCACAATTAAGTCTAAGCCGTATTTCTTCCGAATACCTTATTGAATTATTCAAAATTGAAGTGCCGGAAATTGGTGAAGGCTTGATTGAAATACATAAAGCAGCACGTGATCCTGGATTACGTGCCAAGATTGCTGTTCAAGCGCATGATGACAGAATTGATCCTGTTGGTGCTTGTGTCGGTATGCGAGGTTCAAGGGTTCAGGTTGTTTCAAATGAATTAGCAGGTGAACGTGTTGATATCATACTTTGGGATGAAAATGCAGCACAGTTCGTCATTAATGCAATGTCACCGGCAGAAGTTAAATCTATTGTTGTTGATGAAGAAAGAAATTCAATGGATATTGCTGTTGATGAATCTCAACTTTCACAAGCGATTGGACGTAATGGTCAAAACATCAAGCTTGCTTCACAGCTCACAGGCTGGGAACTCAATGTAATGACTGTTGAGGATGCTGAAAACAAGAGTGAAGAAGAAACTCAGAACTTACTCAATCAATTAATAGAAGATTTAACTATCGATGAAGATTTAGCCATTATACTTTTAAATGAAGGCTTTACCTCTCTTGAAGAAGTGGCTTATGTTCCTCTTCAAGAAATGCTTGATATTGAAGAGTTAGATGAAGAACTTGTTATGGCATTACGAGAGCGTGCCAAAGATGTTCTTCTGACACAAGCAATAAGCGATGAAGAACAGCTTGGCGACTCTGAACCAGCAACTGATTTGTTGGAAATGGATGGTATGACTGAACAGTTAGCTCATCAACTTGCTTCAAGAGGTATTATTTCAATGGAAGATTTAGCAGAGCAATCTGTTGATGATTTACTCGAAATACAAGCTATGGATGAAAAACAAGCTGCAGAACTGATTATGACCGCAAGAGCACCATGGTTTGCAGACGCTGAAACTGAAAAAGATGCGAATACAGTATCTACTGAAACACAAACTGATACTGAAGATAAGAAGTAACATAGGGCGAGGAGATTTATATAATGTCAGAAACAAAGGTTGCACAATTTGCCGATACTATAGGCACGCCCGTTGAACGTCTTATTGAACAGATGCACAGTGCTGGTATAAAAATTGATAATGCTGACTCATTGATAAGTGATGATCAAAAACAACAATTACTTGATTATTTACGTGATAAGCATGGTTCAGTTGCAAAATCATCACCTAATAAAATTACGCTAAAGCGTAAAACAACCAGTGAATTGACTTCAGTATCAAGCTCAAGTAAATCAAGCAGTAAAGTAAAAGTTGAAGTCAGAAAGAAACGTACTTATGTGAAACGAAGTGCGCTCGATGATAATACCTCTTCAGCGGATGCAGAATTATTAGAAGCTCGTCGTGTTGCACAAGAAACTAAGGCTCAACAAGAGTCTGAAGAAAAAGCTAAGCAAGAGTCTGATATAGAAAAACAAAAAGCTGCAGAGCTTGCAAAAGAAGAAGAAGCAAGAAAACTTGAAGCCGAACGAATTGCACAGGAAAATGCCCAACAGGCTAAAGAAAACAAAGTTGCTGAAACACGTGAAATCGAACAACTGGCAAGAAAACAAACAAAACCCATCTTAAAAGAAGCTCCAAGAAATGCTGCCAAAACATCATCAGGGAAGAAAGCACCTGCTGAAGAAGATAAAATTGAAGCTGCTAAAAAAAGACACCCTGATAAGCCTAAATTTTCTGCGTCAAAAGATGCACCGAAAAAAGGTGCTGCCAATAAAGCTCGTAAAGGCAAAGGTGGAGGACGATTTGAAAGTTCTTCCCGTAATAAGAAAAAGAAATTTAATAAACCTGAAATTGAAACTCAACATGCATTTGAAATGCCAACTGAAGTTAAAGTTATAGATGTTCATATTCCAGAAACCATTAAAGTGGGTGATTTAGCACAGAAAATGTCTGTTAAAGCAGGTGAAGTCATAAAAATTATGATGAATCTGGGCAGCATGGTTACAATCAATCAGATGCTTGATCAGGAAACTGCTTCTATCGTCATTGAAGAAATGGGTCATAAGCCTATTCTGATGAAAGATGAAGAAATTGAAGACAGTTTGATGGAAGAGCATGCTGAAGGCAAGAAATGTCCTCGTGCTCCAGTAGTTACGATTATGGGACATGTTGATCATGGTAAAACGTCGTTGCTTGATTATATTCGAGAATCTAAGGTAGCTGATGGAGAAGCAGGTGGTATTACCCAGCATATTGGTGCTTATCATGTTGATACAGATAAGGGAATGATTACCTTTTTAGATACACCTGGACATGCTGCGTTTACATCAATGCGTTCACGGGGAGC
>JAPHSW010000039.1 GCA_026196615.1 Gammaproteobacteria bacterium
AGTGCATGTCGAGACGCCTGATCCAGCGCTAAACGTGCTGACCAACGGCTGGCTGGTCTACCAGACAATCTCCTGTCGACTTTGGGGGCGTAGCGGCTATTATCAGTCCGGCGGGGCTTACGGTTTTCGTGATCAATTGCAGGATACCATGGCGCTTATCCATGCCACCCCATGGCTGGCCCGTGAGCATATCATACGTTGTGCCGAACGCCAGTTCAGCCAGGGCGATGTGCAGCACTGGTGGCATCCACCTAACGGCCAGGGTGTACGCACCCGCTTCTCCGATGACTATCTGTGGCTGCCTTACGCCACCTGTCGCTATGTGCTGACAACCGGCGATACGGCTGTGCTCGACGAGTCAGTAGACTTTTTAGCAGGGCGCGATTTAAATCCGAGTGAGGAAGCATACTACGACCAGCCGCAACGATCCAGTGAAGCTGCGACGCTCTATGAACATTGCGTACGCGCTATCAAACATGGCCTGCGCTATGGTGTGCATGATCTGCCGTTGATGGGCTGTGGCGACTGGAATGACGGCATGAATCTGGTCGGTCATGATGGAAAGGGCGAAAGTGTTTGGCTGGCCTGGTTTCTCTACGACAATCTGCAACAGTTTGTATCATTGGCCCGTGGTCGCAAAGACGAAGATTTTGCTGAACTGTGTACAGCACAGGCCGCGCAGCTGCGTATTAATATTGAGACCCATGGCTGGGATGGCGCCTGGTATCGGCGCGCCTATTTTGATGACGGCACGCCTTTGGGCTCCACCGCTAATGATGAATGCCAAATCGATTCCATCAGCCAGAGTTGGTCGGTGCTCTCCGGTGGCGCTGATCCGGTACGTGCCAGGCAGGCAATGTCGGCAGTGAACAAGCATCTGGTGCGACGTGATGCGAAGTTGATCAAGCTGCTTGATCCCCCCTTCGACAAGTCCGAACTTGAACCCGGCTATATCAAAGGTTATGTGCCCGGTGTCCGCGAGAACGGCGGTCAATATACCCATGCAGCGATTTGGGCCACTGCAGCATTTGCCATGATGGGCGACACAGAACATGCCTGGGAACTGTTCGCCATGCTCAACCCGGTCAATCACGGCAACCAGTCGGAGGCGATCGAACAGTACAAAGTCGAGCCCTACGTTATGAGCGCAGATATCTATGGCGCCGCACCACACACCGGACGAGGCGGTTGGACCTGGTACACCGGCGCGGCAGGCTGGATGTACCGACTCAGCGTAGAAACACTCCTGGGTTTGCAGCTAGAAGGAGACCATTTGCGCATCGCACCGTGCATTCCAGCTGATTGGGATTCCTATAAAATCCACTATCGTTATCACGATACCGTCTATCACATCACCATCATCTGCCGTGGTAAAAAAGCACAACAGGTGATTAGCGTGTTGCTGGATGATGTAATGGTAAATGATGTTGGTAGGATCCCTTTATTGGATGACCGACTGGAGCATCATGTTGAAGTGTTATTGGGATAATTGTTTGGATAACACGCCAGGAGTAGACTTTTTAACCTCCAGAAGTCAGCTCCTTTTGTTTCTTGATAAATTAAAGTGGTTATTTTGACAGCTTTTTCAAACGGGTAAAAAAGATAACTTTTAAGTGCCAATTATGGCCTGCATTATCACTCTTAATTTAGTATTTTTACTTGATTTTTTGAATAGGTAATATTGGTGCTTATGACCTTAATAAGTGTGTCTATATAAAATAGGCTGGTTTTTAATTCTACTATAAGCTGGTCATATTTTTTCAAAACCTAATACCAATATTTTATGAGCCAGCAGCATCAAGCACAAAACATCTGTTCACTCTTCTCCAACCCAATATAATTTGATGGGTAATATTATAAATAACATTTACATAATTTGCTGATATAATGACCAGCAAACATTAATGTATCGAATACTATTACTGATGAAACAATCACTATTACAACAATTCACTCAAATAATACTGTCAGTAATATTACTCTTAAGCCTGCAACCGAGTTGGTCAGCGACAGAAAGAGTTGCCCTGGTCATTGGTAATAGTGCCTATAAAGATTCCCCATTAAAAAATCCCAGTAATGATGCCCGAGACATGGCTGCTAAACTTAGAAAACTGGGCTTTGAAGTTGAACAGCTAATCAATGCCAACAAACGCTCGATGAAAGAAGCTATTAGACGTTTTGGAAAAAAACTACATCAAAAAGATACCGTGGGATTGTTTTACTTTGCAGGCCATGGTGTTCAACTGGATGGCAGTAATTATCTATTACCCATAAAAGCAAAAATAGAATCCGAAGCTGATATTGAGTTTGAAGCAGTTAATGCGGCACGGGTATTACAGCAGATGGAACAAGCAGAAAACAATCTGAACTTGGTAATACTCGATGCCTGTCGTAATAATCCTTTTACCAGTAGTTTTCGCAGTGCTTCCCGAGGCCTGACTAAAATGAATGCGCCCAATGGTTCGATGATTCTGTATGCTACCTCTCCGGGTAATGTTGCAGCGGATGGTGAAGGTAGTAACGGTTTGTTTACTGAAAAGCTCTTAAAAATGATGGATGAAAAAGGCCTCAAAATAGAAGAAGTCTTTAAAAAAACTGCCATAGCAGTCAATCAGGCCAGTGGCAAAAAACAATCCCCTTACATTGAAGGTTTTATTTTGGGAGATTTCTATTTTAATGATAGTAATGTGACCATCCAACAAGCCCCGGAACAAGTCACCACTGCTGACCCTGATATGGCTAGCAAAGCTGAAAACCGATTCTGGGATTCAGTTGAAACTGACCCTTCGATTGATATGTACCAAGAGTATTTAAAGGCTTACCCTAAAGGGCATTATGCAGGTATAGCCAAAATCAAGCTAAAGAAACTCAAACATAAAGCATCACCAAAGCCAGTCCCACAAGTGATCACTGGCAAACTGACCATTCGTTCTAATGTTAATGATGATACAGTACGACTCAATGGTGAAAACAAAGGCAGTAGTCGGTTAGATTTAAACCTCAAAGCTGGCATTTATGCACTGGAAGTGAGTAAAAAAGGCTATGACACCTGGGAACGAAACTTAGAAGTTAAAGTCGGTAGAGAACAAACAGTGTATGCCAAGCTAAAACGAATTACTACATCAATTCCTAAACCAGATAATACAAATATCATCAGCACCACCTCAAACTGGAAAGGATCTGCTATTGATGAGACATGTGGTGGAGTTTCTTCTAACTTGACTCTTTCAAGTGATAAAACAGGTTATTTATCGGGTAAAGGAAGTGATAGTGAAGGCGAAAAATATATCATTTACGGCGCAGTGAAATCAAGCGGTATGAGCCTTACAGCTAATGGTGACGATAATGGAAGAATATCATTAAGCTGTAACTTAAATACCAATGGAACGATATGTTCTGGAACATGGTTTGGAAGTTGGCCAGATAATATCAATTGCAGAGGTACATTTCAGCTCAATGCACAGTAATGCAAAGAGGGCATTTATAATATGTTCTCTTCTCGGCACTAATTTTTAAAGTCATAACAGGCTGAATTTTTTTGTTTATTATGACTTATAACTGAGCAACTAAATCTTCAGTTTCCTGGTTTATTGATTCATCATTATTTATTAAAATACCATTCCAGCATGCATCAAAGACTTCATCTAAATAGGTGGGTAGTGGATTTTCAACGATACCATCCAGTCGTAATTGCACCATTCGGATAGCAACACCAAAAATAGCTGAGGCAGCGACTTCAGTTGACATTTCTCGAATTTCACCATCGTCCATGCCTTCACGAATAATTTCCCTTAATCTTCTAAAAGGGGAGGCACTGCAAATAGGTGGCTCATCGGGAAGAAAATCTTGATGATTGGGTTGAAAGATAAAGGCAATAATATTGCGCTCTGTTTCTGTGTAAGTAAAAATCAAACGGATGATTTCTTCACTCTTTTCACGAATAGTGGTTTTATCTTTGATTGCCTGGTTAATTAATTCATCAATTTCATTAAGTAAATGATAATAGAGTTTTTTGGCAATGCCTTCTTTGCCACCAAAATGTTTATAAATGGAGCCTATGCTGACATTAGCTTTTCTTTGAACATCATGAACAGAGACGTTGTGGTATCCATTTTCAACGAAAAGTGTCAATCCTGCCGTTAAAATTCGACAATCCATTGGTTCTGGATCAGGTACGGCTCTGTTGAGATAAGGCATTTTTTACTCCAAAAATCATCAATTCCTGAATACTACAGACTGATAGTATTATTTACTTACATTCTTATATTATACCCAAGATTGAAAAATTAATAGTAAAAAAGTTAAAAAATGAACATTCATTTCATTTTTTTTAATTATTTCAGGTTTTTTTGTTGACAAAAATGAACATTCATTCTATAAATAAACAAACGGATGCGGACACTCGTTAATAATATTAATAACAAAAAATTTCTAAGGGGAAACTCTTGCCTTGAGCAAGAATGAATGTTCATTTCAGTTAATGAAAAGTTCAATCTAAATTGTATACGTCAAAGGAGACAAGTATGAAATTAATGAAACAAATAAAGGTAGGAGTTTTGTCTACAGCGGTTGTTTGTAGCATGGGTCTGTTAGGAATGACGACTCCGATATCAGCAGACGAAACCTGTCAGTCACCCTATATGGCAAAAATTACTGGTCAGGAAGATTTTGTCTATGTATGGACTTTAGGAATCGAAGGTGTTGGTGATGGCCAGGACAAATTAGTCACTATTGATGTTAATCCAGATTCTAAAAAATATGGTAAGGTCATTAACTCTGTATCCGTTGGTGGGCGTAATGAAGCACATCACTCAGGTTTCACTGATGATCGTAAATATCTTTGGACAGGGGCTTTGGATACCAACAAGATGTTTATCTTTGATGTACACACCAATCCTGCTAAACCTAAGCTTCATAAAGTGATTACTGATTTTGTTGAAAAAAGTGGGGGAGCTGTAGGTCCACATACAACCTATGCTTTGCCAGGTCGAATCATGATCACCGCTTTATCAAATAATCAGGATCATGGTGGTCGTTCTGCTTTGGTGGAATACACCAATGAAGGTAAATACATTGCAACACATTGGATGCCTACCGATGAAAATTTAAATGGTGCGATTAAGAGTGGTAAGTATGCGGATGGATACAATTATGATGTCCGTGCATTACCTCGTAAAAACCTGATGATAACGTCTTCTTTTACCGGATGGTCCAATTATATGATGGACTTTGGCAAAATGTTGCAAGATAAAGAAGCAATGAAACGTTTTGGTAATACAGTGGTACTTTGGGATTTACATAGTAAAAAACCTAAAAAAATACTGGATGTTCCAGGGGCACCTTTGGAAATCCGTTGTGCATGGAAATCTGAAAACAATTGGTGTTTAACAACCACTGCATTGACTTCCAAAATTTATCTTATCTATGAGGATAAAGATGGCGAATGGAAATCTAAAGCCGTTGCTGATATTGGTGACCCTTCTTCAGTTCCTTTGCCGGTTGACATTTCAATTCGCTCTGATGATCAGGGATTATGGGTGCAAACCTTTATGGATGGTAAGACTCGCTATTATGATATTTCCGATCCATTTAATCCAAAACAGGTCTATGAGAAGAAAATTGGTAAGCAGGTAAATATGGCATCAAGTAGCTGGGATAATAAGAGAGTGTATTTTACTTCTTCACTTCTTGCTAACTGGGATAAGAAAGGTGATGCCGGGGAGCAATATTTCAAAGGCTATACCTGGGATGGTAAAGAGCTTAAAGAAAATATAAAAATTGA
>JAPHSW010000158.1 GCA_026196615.1 Gammaproteobacteria bacterium
TGTTAATGGTCAAACAGTTAATGTTGCGTCTTTTACTTGTTCTCCTGGAGATGTTATTTCCATTCGTGAAAAAGCTAAGAAACAACAACGTGTAAAAGATGCTTTGGAATTACGTAAACAGCGTGAATCTGATGAGTGGATCTCAGTTGATGAAAAAGCAATGGAAGGTACATTTAAATCAGTTCCTGAGCGTGCTGACCTACCAAGCGAAATCCAAGAAAACCTAATTGTGGAATTATACTCTAAGTAATTCTACCATTTGTTGATATCACTATTCCTCATTATCCTTTGAAGGTGATGAGGTTTATGTGTTTTTGATATAAAAATAATCTTAAAATGCTATGAGGACACTTCATGCAGGACTCTGTATCTCAGTTTCTAAGACCTAAACTAGTTGATGTTCAACAATATTCAGAAAATCATGCGAAAGTTGTTTTAGAACCTCTTGAAAGAGGCTTTGGACATACTTTAGGTAACTCATTACGCCGCATCTTACTTTCTTCTATGACAGGTGCATGCATCTATGAAGTAGAAATAGATGGCGTACTGCACGAATATTCAAGCATGGAAGGGGTTCAAGAAGATGTTATTGAAATCTTATTGAATCTTAAAGGCGTTTCAATCATTTTAAATAATCGTGATGAAGTTGAATTAACCCTGGCCAAGAAAGGTCCAGGATTAGTGACAGCAGCAGATATTGCTCTTGATCATGATGTTGAAATTGTCAACCCTGATCATGTTATTTGCAATTTATCAAATGACGCTGAAGTTACAATGAAGCTGCGTATTAATAAAGGGATTGGTTACCACCCATCTAATACCCGCAAAACTTCAGAAGATTCAGATACAGTTATTGGCCGTTTACAACTGGATGCCAGTTATAGTCCAGTTGTTAAAGTTTCTTACTCAGTTGAGAATGCTCGTGTTGAGCAACGTACAAATTTAGACAAGTTAATTATTGATCTTGAAACTAATGGTACGATTGATCCTGAAGAAGCAATTAAACACGCGGCAACTATCCTTTCTGATCAGTTATCTTCTTTTGTGAATCTTAATGTTCGCGAAGCTGAAGCTCCTGAAGAGAAAGAGCCAGAAATTGATCCAATTCTACTTCGTCCTATCGACGATCTAGAATTGACGGTTCGTTCAGCAAACTGTTTGAAAGCAGAACAAATTTACTTTATTGGTGATTTGATTCAAAGAACAGAAGTTGAGCTACTTAAGACTCCTAATCTAGGTAAAAAATCTTTAACTGAAATTAAAGACGTCCTGGCTTCAAAAGGTTTGAGTCTTGGAATTAAATTAGAAAATTGGCCACCTGCTATTCTAAAAGATAGTACTAAGCTTTAATTCTTTTTTAAGAAAAATATAAAATCTACGTGAGTAGTGTTTACAGTTACTTTGATTCAGTGTCTTTTGTTGTTCACTGGGTGCTGTAAATTATTTAGAAGGTAATTAAAATGCGTCATCGTCATAGTGGTCGTCAATTAGGCCGTAATAGTTCTCACCGTAAAGCAATGTTCAAAAACATGGCTGTTTCTTTATTACGTCATGAAATCATTAGAACAACTTTGCCAAAAGCAAAAGAATTACGTCGTGTTGTTGAGCCATTAATTACTCGTGGTAAAACAGATTCTGTTGCTAACCGTCGTATCATTTTTGCTCGTACACGTGATAATGAAGTTACTGCAAAATTATTCACTGAGATTGGTCCAAGATATCAAGACCGTCCAGGTGGTTATGTTCGTATTCTAAAATGTGGTTTTCGTAAGGGTGACCGTGCACCAATGGCTTATGTAGAATTGGTTGATCGTCCTATCATCGAAGATGAAGACGAAGATGATATTGAAGAAATGGATGAATAAGTTTCACTGACTTATTTTGTTTAGGAAAGCTTAGACTTTCCCATAAAAAAACCGAGCTTGCTCGGTTTTTTTATGCCTGCTTTTTAGTGCTAAAGATAAGGCTTAAGATAAGTTCCAGTATATGACTTTTTGTTTTTAATCAATTTTTCTGGTGTTGTACAATCTATTACTGTTCCACCTTTGTTGCCACCCTCTGGTCCCATATCAATGAGCCAGTCTGCAGTTTTTATGACATCAAGATTGTGTTCAATAATAACCACAGTGTTTCCATGATCACGGAGTCTAAATAAAACTTGTAATAGTTGTTTTATGTCATAAAAATGCAAACCAGTGGTTGGTTCATCGAGAATATAAAGTGTTTTTCCTGTGTCTCTTTTGGATAACTCTTTAGATAACTTTACTCTCTGTGCTTCACCACCCGAAAGCGTTGTAGCACTTTGTCCAAGCTTAATATACGTCAGGCCAACATCAAGTAAAGTTTGTAATTTACGTTTTAATGCTGGTATTGCACTAAAAAACTCATGAGCATCTTCAATGGTCATATCCAGTATCTGGTAGATATTTTTACCTTTATATTTTATTTCTAAAGTCTCACGGTTGTAGCGTTTTCCTTTGCAGACATCACAGGGGACATAGATATCAGGTAGAAAGTGCATTTCAACTTTTATGACACCATCACCCTGACAAGCTTCACACCGTCCACCTTTAACATTGAAACTAAATCGACCAGGAGTATAACCTCTAGAACGTGCTTCATTTGTTGCAGTAAATAAATCACGAATTGAAGTGAAAAGTCCTGTGTAAGTTGCTGGGTTTGAACGAGGGGTGCGACCAATAGGGCTTTGATTGATATCAATAACTTTGTCAAAGTGTTCAATGCCCTTGATGGATTTATAAGGGGCTGGAGATGTATTAGCACGATTTAATTCAGCAGCTGAATATTCGTAAAGTGTATCATTAATTAATGTGGACTTTCCTGAGCCAGAAACACCGGTTACAACTGTTAATAAACCAACTGGAATGGTTATATTCACATTTTTAAGATTGTTACCAGTTGCTCCTGTAATTTTAAGTAGACGTTTTGGATCAATCTTTGTTCTTTCTTTAGGCACAATAATGCCATCGGTTCCATTTAAGAACTGAGCTGTAATTGATTTTTTATTTTTTAAGATATTCTTTAGACTGCCTTGAGCAATAATTTGGCCACCATGAATCCCTGCACCAGGCCCAATATCAACAATATGATCTGCAGCGCGAATGGCATCTTCGTCATGTTCTACAACGATGACAGTATTTCCAAGATCTCGTAGGTAAACGAGAGTATTCAAAAGACGTTGATTGTCTCTTTGGTGCAAACCAATAGAGGGTTCATCAAGAATATACATGACACCGACAAGACCAGCTCCAATTTGACTGGCAAGACGGATTCGTTGTGCTTCACCACCCGATAAGGTTTCTGCTCTTCGATCCAGTGTTAGATATTCAAGTCCTACATTGACTAAAAAATTGAGTCTTTGTAATATTTCAATGACAATTTTTTTTGCAATTTCACCACGCTTACCTTTGAGTGATAAGGTTTCAAAAAACTGCTGAGTTTCGCCAATGGAAAGATTGGTGACATCTGGTAATGTTTTACCTTTTATAAAGACATGTCGAGCGGCTGTATTTAAACGACTTCCCTGACATTCAGGACAAGGTTGAATTGTTTGATATTTACTTAATTCTTCTCGAACAACATTTGAATCAGTTTCTCTATAGCGTCGTTGCATATTGAGAATCACGCCTTCAAATGGGCCATTACGAGTTGTCTTTCTGCCCTTGTCATTTACATATACAAAATTAATGGATTTATTGTCATTACCATATAAGATCATGTTCTGGAGCTTTTTGGATAAATCCTTAAAGGGGGTTTCAATGTCAAATTTATAGTGTTTAGCAAGGGAACTTAACATCTGAAAATAATAGGCATTGCGACGATCCCAACCACGAATCGCCCCAGAAGTTAGAGGCAACGAGGGATCATGAACGACTTTGGATGGATCAAAAAACTGATTAACTCCAAGCCCATCACAGCTAGGACAAGCACCAGCAGGATTGTTAAAAGAGAATAATCTGGGTTCAAGCTCTGTCAAACTGTATCCACATTCAGGACAGGCAAATTTTGCTGAAAATGTGATGTCTTCGAGTAAAGAGTCTTTAGCAGACACTGTATCCATATAACTAATACGTGCGATGCCATTAGATAGTTCCAGTGCAGTTTCAAAAGAATCTGCAAGACGTTGTTTAAGATCTGGGCGTACTTTGAATCGATCAACGACAACTTCAATGGTGTGTTTTTTATGTAACTCTAATTCAGGAGCACTATCCAGATCATAAATTTCACCATCAATTCGTGCTCTAATATAACCCTGAGCTATTAGCTCACTGAAAAGAACATGATGTTCCCCTTTTCTGGACTGGACAACAGGGGCAAGTAGCATTAATTTACTACCCTCTGGTAAAGCTAAAGTCCGATCAACCATTTGGCTGATTGTTTGTGCATCGAGAGTGGTATCATGTTCAGGACATCGTGGTGTTCCTGCTCGGGCAAATAGCAAACGTAAATAATCGTATATCTCAGTAACTGTTCCTACGGTTGAACGTGGATTATGTGAGGTTGATTTTTGTTCGATAGAAATGGCTGGGGACAGACCTTCAATATGATCAATATCAGGTTTTTCCATCATTGATAAAAACTGTCTGGCATAGCTGGATAATGATTCAACATAGCGTCGTTGACCTTCAGCGTAAATTGTATCAAAAGCCAGAGATGATTTACCTGATCCTGATAAGCCTGTTATCACAATCAATTTGTCTCTTGGAAGTTCAATATCGATATTTTTTAAATTGTGGGTTCGAGCACCCTGTATTTTAATTGTGTCCACACTCTGCCTTAAAGAAAAATCTAACAAGCCTTGCCAAAAACTGATAATATACTGTCTTTCGAATTGAAAGAAAACCGCTAAAAATGATATCCAGTTATTTATCTGGATGAGTAAGTTGTATTGTAAATGAAAGAAACCGAGATAGATAAACTTAATCCAATAGAAAAGCGTGCTGCTGCATCATTATCAAGTATTTATTCGTTACGGATGCTTGGTCTGTTTATGATTTTTCCTGTATTTTCACTTTATGGCCAAGAACTTGAAGGTAATACCCCTTTTTTAATTGGTTTTGCAATTGGCGCATATGGTCTGACACAGGCTATTTTTCAAATTCCCTTTGGTATGCTTTCAGATAAAATTGGTCGCAAGCCGGTTATTGTTGCAGGTATGCTTATTTTTGCTCTGGGCAGTGTGATTGCCGCGGTGTCAGATTCGATATATGGTGTTATTTTAGGGCGTATTATTCAAGGAAGTGGTGCAGTGGCAGCTGCTGTTATGGCGCTTGCTGCTGATTTAACACGAGAAGAGCATCGAATTAAGATTATGGCCACTATTGGTATGAGTATTGGCTTTGCTTTTGCTATTGCAATGGTCATGGGGTCAATTCTTAATGAAATGATTGGTGTTAATGGTATTTTCTGGCTGACAGCCGTATTTGCTTTAATCGGTGTTGGGGTCACTTTATTTTGGGTGCCCGATGCACCAAAAACATTTCATAGAGAAACTGAGCCTGTACCAGCACAGTTTAAATCTATTCTACAAGATCATCAGCTATTACGACTTGATATCGGCATTCTGATTTTGCACATGGTATTGACGGCCACATTTCTTGTGATACCCATTGCACTTGTTAATGAACAACATGCCAACTTCCCATCTTCAGAACATTGGAAAATTTACTTACCTGTTATGATTCTGGCCATGGGCTTGATGGTGCCATTTATTATTATTGCTGAAAGCAAACGCCGTATGAAGGAAGTGTTTGTTGGCGCAATTGCAGTGGTGGCATTGGCAGAATTAGGTTTTTGGGCTTATAACGATTCATTTTATGCGCTGGTCTTTTTTATACTGCTTTTTTTTGCAGCCTTTAATGTGCTTGAAGCTTCATTGCCTTCATTGGTGTCCAAAATGTCACCAACTGAAGCTAAGGGAACCGCAATGGGAGTTTATAGCACCAGTCAGTTCCTGGGTGCCTTTTTAGGTGGAATTGTTGGTGGACAGTTATTGGGCTTATATGGGGTAAACGGTGTCTTTCTGTTCGCTATGTTTGCCATGATTTTCTGGAGTTTGATTGCTCTGACAATGAAAAGTCCACGCTATTTAAGTACCTATGTTGTGAAACTGAGTAATGTGAAAGAAGATGAGATATCAAAAGTAACCGCAGGTCTGACGGGCATTTGTGGTGTCGCAGAAGCTGTTGTGATTCCAGATGATGGTGCTGCTTATTTAAAAGTTGATTTGCATGCTCTGGATAAAGTCAGACTAAAAGAGTTTTCTCAAAAATATTCAGAAGTTCAATAACATCATTGTGTTTGATGGTTGATAAGTTTCAGAATTAATAGGTTCTAGCCATGCAACCATAAGAATCATAGATTAACTGCTTTGGACGAAAGCAGATATATCAGTCTTTTCTATCCTGGTCGGTAATGACCTTAAGCGGATATAACAGCATTTTTTAATATGGTCGTTAATGGTGTAAAGCAGCTATTCCTGTCTGGATATTGAATCAGCGAAATCGTCCCTTAGTGGAATTTTTTGTAAAACTAATTAACCTTAAAACCAGACAAAAAGCAGTAGTTTATATGATTCTCGTACAATTAAACTATGATGGGGAATTTTTAGGCTTTATCCATTTCGCCATCGTTATGAGTATTACTTCTGGATTGATGGGTTTGGCAATATGGTCATTCATACCAACTTCTAAAACCTTTTCTATATCCTGTTTCATAGCATTGGCCGTCATGGCTATTACTGGTAAGTTTTTAAAGTTTTCCTGTTGTCATATTTTTTTGGTTGATTCATAATCATCCATAAGAGGCATCATGCAATCCATTAGTGCGTCATCAAAGCTTTCACTTAATTACTTTCATCAATTCTGATTTTACTTAAATGATCCGTTCCTCCGCAAAACGCATATTGCCCCCTTCCAAGAAAATCCTCACTAGATAGATGTGCATGTCATCGCTGCCCAGACTCTCATAATAGAGGAACATGTTGTCATCGTTGACAACGTTAGAGGAGGATAATGAGCCATTCATGAAATGGAAGAAGGAATGGTCATTATAGAGATTGGTGGTTCGCCTCAGCTCCAATTCGTGGCTATGGCCGCAAAAGACGTATTCGATTTTATGTCTCTGAACAAAATCAATCAGGATCGATGAATTTTTTAGAGGACACTCATCGGTGCTCAAAATAGAATAATGAGTCACGAGCAGTAATCGGTCATATTCAAGCTGGTCGATTTTCTCTGAAGCCACCTTCAGTACCTCTTTTTCCACAAACCCGTCATCATTGTACAGTTCAGTGGAATCAATGTTGATAATCAGGATGGATTTCTCGTCTATGGTAAAGGACTTGAGAAAATTTACATCGGTAAAGTTTTCACGTACATTGGTTATTTCCCGATTCAAAAACAAGTGTTTCTTGCTAGTTTGTACCGTATCAGAAATATGGATGATTGGGGTGTCATAAATATACTTGCGGAACAGTTCATGGGATCTCATGTTTCTTTTGTCGTGGTTACCAATAATGGAGATGACATTTTCACATTTGAGTCCCGCCAGGAAAAGTCCTGCGGCTACATACTCGTCTTCCAGAGCATCAGTTGTGCTATCTCCAGTGTTAATCACGATATCGGCATTATATGAGTTGAGTTTTGCCAGCAGGACCTGGTCATCTCCATTCCAATGACGAGGGCCGAAATGTAGATCGGAGATATGTAAAATATTCATGCTTAATTTCTTTTTGAATGAGATGTTATAAAAAATATCAGTTGATAACGCTAAAATATACCTTCTAAAACTAATTACGCGCTTGTTATGTGATCTCTACCGCAGTAGCAGTTACATCCACTGGCTTAATTGAAATTGTTACAATTCTAATATTTAATTATATGTCTTTGAAAAAATACTCATAATTCACTGAATATTTTTAAGTGTTAGAAATTACTGTCTGATTTCTTCATCCATTGTTGATATTGATTGCCTGATGAATGATATTACCGCTAAAGTAATAATCGAGATGCTAGGTACTATTTTGGGAGTTCTTAAATGAGCAATCAAAGTAATATTAGCATCACCAAAACGAAAGAGAAGAATTAATGATAAATGTCATTTACATAAATCTTAGCGGCCTCACTAAAATCCTCTAGGGTATCTATCTCTATCCATTTTGAGCCAGTAATATCCAGTGCGTAAAAAGGCACTTGCTGTTCTATTAATCTTTCATATGCCTCTTCGTAGTACTCCTGATGGTTGCTTTCATCTTCCATCATTAATCTCAACTCTGAAAAAAGTTTAATAGCTGTTGTTTTACTGATTTTTTCAATACCAATAGATTCGCCAATGGCCTTAATGGGATCAACTGATTTATTTGCTTTTACCACTTGATTGTTCTCATTGATTATCACTTTGACTTCTTCAGCATCTAACTGAATATTTTTATCAATACAAAAACAATTTTCATAATCACTTGCGATGAGATTTTCTAGAATATTTTTATCAAAGACCACATCTGCATCAAACTTGATAAATGCTGAATTACCAACATATTTTTCAGTCAACATTAATGAGTAACCCGTATTGGTATCTGCGAAGCTTTCATTGACGAGATAGATTACATCAAGATCTGGAAATTTATCGCTGACAAATGCTTTTATCTGCTCTTGTAAATAACCTAACACCAAAATAACTTCTGTAATGCCGCAATCTAAGATATTGTTTATCATCATCTCAAGAATGGGTTTATCTTTAACTTTCAACAGGCTTTTAGGGCAATTATCAGTAAGCGGTCTGATCCGTGACCCGACACCCGCAGCAAGAATAATGGCTTTAATAGGATGATTTTGTTTATTTTTGTTCATGCTTGTAACTCATTAGTTAAACGCTCTCGCAGTCTTGGTATAGTAAGAGAAAAATTAGAAATTCGGTAGGCTTTATTTATCCAGCCATTGAGATAGAATTTACCCGTATTTTCTAAAATATAGTGTGGATATGAGCGACAATCAGCCAAGGTTTCGATTTCATTTAATACCCATTGACCGCTGTTAATATCAACAAAAAAATCGATTCTTAGATTTGGAAAGGTAGATGCCCTCGCTAAAGCTAATGCTGTTTTTTTGAGTTTTTCAAAAAACTGTTCCTTTAATATTTGTGCCATTTGTCGATCACCTTCAAGATGCTCTCCCTTATTACCTAGACAAATATTTTGAGCATTTCGACAGCCAACGTACAATAATTCCCCCCAAGCGGTATTAAATTTCATTTCAGTTGGGCCTTGCTGAGATTTGTCATGAGGGAATAATGCTTGGATGGTCAAACCGGAGTCAATGTGGCGCAGATGAGTATCAATATGACCAGAAGTTACACCAAGGATGTCTTCTTTAATCCAGTGAGAAAATGTTTGGAAATCTGTAATAACTTGATGAGCAGAAAAGAGGGGATCTCTTTCGTTAGAACTGCCCAAAAATTCTGCTTTTAGTTTGCTCTTATAACGAAATGCTTTTAACGTGCCAATGCTCTCCGAACCATTAATGGGTTTAATAATAAATTCTTCTCGGTTTTTTACTTTAGCAAACACAAGCTGGAATAAACGTTTAATTTCTGATTCGTCATTCAATGATGAACTATAAGTATATGTTTCTTGAATAGGTACTAAATCTTTAACCCATTCGATGAGCAATATTTTATTGGCAAAGAAGGATAAGGCATCGACTTTATTTAAGGTTAGATCTGGTTTTTGTACATTGTGCATCAAACTATGATAATCAATATTTCCAGCATAGTGATTCATTTTATGACTACAATCGAATACTGATGAAATCTCATAATTTTTCGTATGCACTAAGATAGGTTCATAAATAGTGTTTTCGGCTGTTTTTTCAGAGACATGTTTTGACGGTGATATATTTTCTATATTCGTGTTCATTTTGCTTTTCCAAGTTGTCGTCCTAGATCCAAACCTCGAAAAATAGCGTAAATCAATTGACTGATAGCGAAGACCCATAACATTGGTGTTAGACTATTGAATATTAGGGCGAACGATAGCATAAAAATAAACACCCCTTCATCAAAAGCTAAAATCTTGTGCTGCTCGGCGAAAAACCAACGAATATTCTCTATAGCACTAAAACTTATCCCCGCTTTATCAGGCATTTTTTCAGATAATTTTTTGGCAGAGCACTGCTCCAAGTAAGTAGCGTCATTCTCCATTTGTGTGTAATAGTACATATACTTGACGTAACCGCGCAGAGAGAAAAATGCGACGCCTATAAAGGCTAGAAAAATTGGCTCTACGCTTTGAGATTGATTATAAGCAGCATAGCCAACAGCACCAAACCAAAGAATCACCTGGAGATGATCGGTAAATTTATCATAATAACTGCCTGAAGAAGAATAACTCTTGCGATAGCGTGCCATTTGTCCATCCATACAATCAAGTACATGGCTAAGTTGGATTAACCCTGCTGCAATGATAAAGTTGACACTGCCTCCTATCACAATAAGCACCATAGATATTAACGCAATCACAAATGATAATAAGGTAATAATATTCGGTGATAACCACTTTATATCCACCATAAAATAATTGGCGACTATCGCTAAAGGGGAGGTGACAAAGGATGACCACCATTCGTCATCTTTGTTTTTAGTCGCCCATAATAGGATCATTTTCTCGTTTACAAGAGTCATTTTAAATTGTTTCCACAGAAATTAATGCAGGAGGAGTCAATACATCTTGAATGCTGGTCAAAAAAGGTTTGCGAGAAGTTACTAAAGTCAACTTAGGATCTTCTTGTTGATTGAAGCTATGTAAAATTTCTTTTTGTACATCCAAGAAGAATTGAATATCATCAAAGGATACCTCACCAATATTGCCCACTTGAAACATCTTATTTTTAAAACATCCCTTACCCTCGTAAATAATGATAGATTTATCTCGTAGTTTTTGGCGTAGTACATCAACGTCAATATAAGCAGGAACATGCACAGTGGTTAATATGGAGCACATATCGCGTTCATTAAGTAGAAACTTAAGTCCTAATATCTGCATGCCTTCGCGTAAAAAGTTTGCTTTACATCTTAGTTCGGCATAACGATTGGCAACACCTTGTTTAAGTATATTGCTCAATGCTTGCTCAAGTGCAAAAAAAAGTGGTACGGCAGGTGTATTAGGTGTTTGTGACACTGTTTTTAGGAATGTATATAATTTATATAAATTCAAATAGGCCGTTTTAATTGGATAATTTTTTAATTTTTCAAATTCAACTGTTTTACCAATAACAAATGATAAACCAGGGTAGGAGCCTATTGCTTTTGAGCTTGAACTTGAGAAAAAGGAAATGTTGTTTCTTTTAACATCAATCGCTTCAGCACCTGCACTACTAACACAATCGACGATAAAAATTGCACCATTCGCTTTTGCTAACGCGCCAATGGATTCTAAAGCATTAAGAATGCCTGAACTCGTTTCATGATGAACCATGGCTATGACATCAATTTTATGCTTTGTTACATAGTCTGAAATTATTTTAATATCTAATCGCTGTCCCCAAGGAAATTCAAGTACAAATGTATTCTTATTGTGGATCTTGGAAATTTCATGCAAGCGGCTACCAAATTCTCCATTAGAGAGAACAAGGATGTTCTTATCACCAACAACAGAAGAAAGCATCGCTTCATTCGCGGCTGTTCCAGAACCTGTTAAGACTACACCTCTATAGTCATCTACCGCTTCTATTTCAAATACTTTAAGTAATTTTTGTTCAATACTTTGCAATAAAAGATCAAAGTCAGTTTCCCGATGACAAATATCTTCTTTAGCAATAGCGGAACGTACATTAATAGCAACATTTACTGGGCCAGGTGTTAATAATAAATATTTATTCATACATATATCTCCAGATAAAG
This sequence comes from Gammaproteobacteria bacterium, assembly GCA_026196615.1. Taxonomy (GTDB): domain Bacteria; phylum Pseudomonadota; class Gammaproteobacteria; order GRL18; family GRL18; genus GRL18. The sequence continues at coordinate 11,917 of JAPHSW010000158.1, forward strand.
ATTAATTTACCGATAACTTAATGATGCTCACACAGGATAGGCGAGCAAACAAAATAAGATTGTTGAACAACAAATTAATATTTTCCGAAAACAAATAACGATTTATGTATGCAAATAGTGGCCTAACGCTTCAGTAGTTCGTTAGAACTCTGGTCACGCATTCTAAGCTAAACTTATGACACGCCTGAGTTCTGCCATCATATAAATAACTACATCGACAGGAATACAGAGCTAAAAGCTATACAGCTTAAGCGTTCAACATAATATAAACTTTATTCAAGTTCGCTCTACACATGTATTTCGTATAGGCATATTAATCAAGAAATGTAGAGATAATAAATTTTGAAAGGAAAAATCTGACAAAGAGGCAATGATCTATCTACAAAATCATTGTCCGCTCTTTTCATTATTTCTAGTCAGCTGGAATAATATTCATCGAAAATAGCTGATAAGAAGGGATACTAAAATGAGATGTATCAATCCCGAGTTTGACTAGAAAGTTGTTATCTTAACCTGTTATAATTGATCAGATATGCACTTAAAATCCGTGCTAAATCAATATCATCCTTAACGCTACAAAGATTTTCTGATGACTTGAAAAGTAACTAACGCTTTCCTAAGAAGAATATTTTTATTTTCTTCTTAGGATTCACGCTGATAGTATCTATGTAACAGCTTCAAATAAATGGGAACTATTCTAGTTTTACATCATTCCACGTATACCATCCATATTAGATGCACCAGCGGAAGATATTTCAGGTATATCACTCACCATTGCTTCTGTGGTTAACATTAGACTAGAAACCGAGGCTGCATTTTGTAGTGCAGTACGAGTTACCTTTGCAGGATCAATAATACCCATTTCAATCATGTCACCATAAACTGAAGTTGCGGCATCATAACCAAAATTACCTGTACCTTCTGCTACTTTGTTAGCAATGACAGAGGCTTCATCACCTGCATTTTCTGCAATCTGACGTAAAGGCTCTTCCATTGCTCGTTTAGCAATATCAACACCCACTTTTTGATCATCGTTATCAGTTTCTACTTCACCAATAGCAATCAAAGCACGCATTAGTGCAACACCACCACCAGGTACAATACCTTCTTCGACTGCTGCTCTGGTTGCATGTAAAGCATCTTCTACACGAGCTTTCTTTTCTTTCATTTCTACTTCTGTTGCAGCACCCACTTTGATAATAGCAACACCACCAGAAAGTTTAGCAACACGTTCCTGAAGTTTTTCTTTATCATAGTCAGAGGTTGTTTCTTCAATTTGATGACGAATTTGATTCACACGATCTGTGATTTCACTCGATTGACCCGCACCATCAATAAGAACGGTATTTTCCTTATTAATTTGTACCCGTTTAGCCGTACCTAAATCTTCAAGGGTAGTCGTTTTTAAGTTCGTACCAACTTCTTCAGAAATAACAGCTCCACCAGTTAAAATAGCAATATCTTGCAGCATTGCTTTACGACGATCGCCAAAACCAGGTGCTTTAACTGCTGAAACTTTAACCGAACCACGCAAATTATTAACAACTAGAGTTGCTAACGCTTCGCCTTCAATATCTTCAGCAATAATCAATAATGGTTGTCCCGATTTAGCTGCAGCTTCTAATATGGGTAGTAAATCATGAATATTAGAAATTTTCTTATCATGAAGAAGAATTAAAGGATTGTCTAAATCCGCTGTCATTGTTTCCTGATCATTAATAAAATAAGGAGAAAGGTAACCACGATCAAACTGCATACCTTCAACAACATCCAATTCATTATCAAATGATTTACCTTCTTCAACAGTAATCACGCCTTCTTTACCGACTTTATCCATTGCTTTGGCAATGATATCTCCGATACTAACATCTGAGTTAGCTGAGATAGAACCCACCTGAGCAATTGCTGCAGAATCAGTACATGGAACCGCCATTTTAGAAATTTCTTCAACTACAGCTGAAATCGCTTTATCAATACCACGTTTTAAATCCATAGGATTCATACCGGCAGCAACTGCTTTTAAACCTTCGTTTAAAATTGATTGTGCTAGTACGGTTGCTGTAGTCGTACCATCACCCGCTACATCAGAAGTTTGTGATGCCACTTCCTTAAGCATTTGTGCGCCCATGTTTTCAAATTTATCTTCCAGTTCGATCTCTTTAGCTACAGAGACACCATCTTTAGTGATGGTAGGCGCGCCATATGACTTATCCAATACCACATTACGACCTTTGGGCCCTAATGTTACTTTTACTGCATTTGCTAAAATATTAACACCTGCAACCATACGATGTCGTGCGTCATCACCAAATAATATTTGTTTAGCACTCATTTAAAATACCTTTATATAAGTAAATTTTATAAATTTATGATTGATAATTAAGTGAATCTTATCCAAGAACGCCTAAAATATCTTCTTCTTTCATAATCAAGTAAGTTTCTCCATCAACTTTAACTTCACTACCCGCATACTTACCAAAAATAATTTTTTCACCAACAACTACATTCATTGCTAATAAATCACCATTATCAGTTCGTCTACCTTTGCCTACAGCTATAATCTCGCCTTCTGATGGTTTTTCTGCTGCTGAATCTGGTATGTAAATACCACCCGCTGTTGTTTTTTCTTCTTCTTTACGGCTAACGATAACACGATCACCTAGTGGTCGAATATTCACTGATTATCCTCCTTAGTTTTTTTTACACAATATATAATTTGAGTTTATACTCACGATATTTAAAATGCATAGACTAATTTTAGTCATATAAAGAACTGGCATAACGTCGGTTCTGGTTAATTTAATGAACTTTAGTTTTAGTTACATGACTCTATAGAAGTATTCTCAGCATTAACCATACTATCAATACACTCTTAGATGTAAGTATCTAATTCTTCTATTGGAACTTGATCTTCTTGGGCAGATGTCTGCACTCTGCCTTCATTTCTTATGCAGTTGTAGCTAAAAGAAGATTCAATTAAGACTGAAAAAACGAAATTTAAAAATGTTTGCATTTTTTCCTAAATGAAAGATTATTAATATTTAATCAAGCAAGTTAACCATTGAAATCAATGCTACTTTCTTAATTAGGAAAACTCATTGATATCACCAAAAATTCAAACATAAAATTTATGTTTAAAATTAATAATGATCCATTGGTTTATTATAAATAGTGCCTTTTTACTAAAAAACAAACGGAAAATTTTAATCGTAAGGATAAATAAATTTTGTTTTATCTAATTTTGAAGAATTAATAATGGCTGCTAACTGGAAAGATAAGCATGAGCCAAACTGACCCAGAATGGTAGCAATAGGTCATGCCTGACCAGAATAAGAAAAGACTGATATATCCGCTTTACGCCCAAAGCGACCGAATAAGTAATCACTCATATATCCGCAAAGGGACGTTTTGAGCTATTGAATATCTTGTTGGCAATGGCGGTTATACACCAATAGCGGCCAAATTATTGTATCAATCTTTGACCATATTTGGGTCACATGACTAGTTCCTAATACCCATGAGTTTTTATTTTCTAAGACTAGGATATTAAATTAACATATTGTTTATTTTTAATATTGATTAGAATGAACGTTCGTTTTATAATTACCCTATGACTAAAGCCAACAAGAAAGTTATTCAATCCGGTAAAGGGGTGCATGAACGAGTTATTGATGCATCCTTGCATTTGTTTACTCAGCAGGGATATTTCAATACTTCAGTACCTGATATTGTCAAGGCTTCAAACTGCAGCACAGGCTCAATTTATCATCATTTCAAAGATAAAGAAGGCATTGCCAATGCATTATATGAGAGCTTGTTACACCGTATGAATGCAGTTCTGGGAGAGATAGAGCAACAATTTCCAACGTCAAAACAACGCTGCCGGGCAGTAATTGAATTATTATTTCAACTGACTGAAACAGAGCCAGATGTCATGGAATTTATTATATATGCGAAGCATAAAGAGTTTTTACCTGGTAATAATCCAATTTGTTCATCTAGACCTTTTCAGAAAATGCGTGAATTTATTACCGAAGGAATCGCCAATGGTGAGCTTGAGCCAATCGATGATATGGTTGCCGCAGCGTCAATCTATGGTGGTGCTTTACGTCTGATTGTTTTGCGCCTGGATGGCGTCATAGAACACTCATTAATGGATAAATTGGATGATGTCTGGAAGTGTGCATGGCGGTCTGTAGCTGCTTAAACGCACTTTTTTATCTTTATGAATTTCTAGAACGAGTATTCGTTCTAATGTATCAAAATGGAAAATATGATGTTTATGATTGAGTATAATGATATTGGATGGCGCTACTGGTTAGTGACAGCAGTTTTGTTAACGGTGGGTGTCCTGGGAGAACCTATTGGTTTTGTACTGGCTATAAGCCTCACAGTAATACAACTAATTCATTTTATATATAAAGAACACAGTATCACCAGCTTTCCTATTCAAGTACGAATTTGGTATCTCATGCTTCTTCTTGTTGCCTTACCAGAACCTATGCAATTGATATTCTGGATACCCTGCATTGGCACCTGGGCGCAGGTTATCTTTGGCTATTGCACAATGGCTCGTTTTGTTTCTCTTTTCCCATGGAATAGAACGGAGTTATTTTCATTGGAATTATTAATAAAAACATTTTTTTCACGTCCAGTGAAAGGCAGTATTAAACAAGGTTTTTCTGCTGTTGAGTAATGACACAGTTAAAGCTATCTCAATATCACTATTAAATTTCAGGACAATATTATGAATAACATCCTCAAACTATCTCAGTTCTCTGTATTGGTATTCTTTATTTTTATATCAATAAGTACTGTTCAAGCTGAAAAAATTAATGACTCTGCTGCTCTAGCAGGTATTAATCATGCAAAAAGTGTTTTTTTGATTGATTTTACAAACGCCAAAAAAACGGCATTTTATCTTGATATTATTCGTGGTACTCACCAGGGCTTAACACGTCAAAATGTGAAATCAGATATGGTGTTGGTCTTTATTGGAAAAACAGTACAGTATTTAAGTACTGAGCCTGATGATGAGTTGGCAATGGAATATGATTCAGAATTAGCATCTATTCAACACTCAATAAAAGAGTTTGCAAAACTGGGTGTCAGAATGGAAGTGTGTGCAGTGGCTACTAAAGTTTTTAATGTAAAAAATAGTTCAATTCCTAAGGAAATGAATTTGGTGGCTGATGGTTTTATTTCATTAATAGGTTGGCAAACTCAAGGTCATAAGCTGGTGCCAATTTTCTAAATGTTCTATCTCGAATTTAATTGGTGAGAGGGTATGGAGTTTTTTAATACGATTGAAAATTCTAAATTAAATGTTAGAAATTTAAAAGAATTATTATCTATCAAAAATCTTCCTATATTATGTCATTCAATTCATACAATAATTTCAGATGAACAAAAAAATGGTATTATTTATTGTCTCTGGGGTGAGTTTGAAATTAATCGAGAGGACATAAGGTCTGGTATTCGATTTTCACTGCCAAATTGTCCCAATGCGCTTGTCTGGTCTATAACAATGGATGATGATAGTGATAATATTATTATTCATTGTACAATCAATAAATCCAGACATGAGGATGATTTTATCGACTCCATTGAAGAATTTATGAATGATTGGGATTTAATTATATGAGAACACCTTTTTTTCTTCTATGTATAATCCTTTGTGGTGGTCTCTCTTTTATTCCACAAATGTGTTTTGCGGAAACTGAGATTATTGTTCCTGTTTCACCTGAAGTTGATATTGCTGTAGAGCACTTTCCTTCATCTGGAAAATACTTGATCGTATGGTTAGCTCCTGAATATGGTTTACGAGCCAATCATCGATTAATGGCTCGTCAGTTGGCTGAGCAAAAAGTTGATGTCTGGTTAAGCAATATCGTCGAATCACTTTATTTACCTGAAAGTACCAGTGCTCTTAAACAACTGGATGGAAAATATGTAGCGGCCCTCATTGAACATGCCCATAAAACAACAGGCAAGAAAATTATTGTTGCAGGTGACTCTTATGCAGCATTAAATGCTTTATTGGGAGCACATCAATGGCAGGAGAGGCGTCACCAGTCTCCTTACTTCATTGGAGCATTACTTTTTTCACCTTCAATTTATGCCTATATTCCAACACTTGGTGTGTCGCCTGAGTTTATGCCGATTGCTTCAGCAAGCAATATTCCTATTATGATCTATCAGGGACAAAAAAGTGGAAACATCACTCAGTTTAAATTGATGCTTGAGCAGTTACAGCAGCATGATAATCCCGTGTATTTTAAAATGATTCCTGATGTTAGAAGCCTTTTTTATACGGAAGAGCCAACAGAGGCAATGATAAATACGATAAAAGCACTACCACCTAATATCGTAAAAATGATAACTGCTCTAGAAAAGCATGGTGTGCCTGAAGAGCCTATAGCACTAAAAAGTATCAGTATTAATGACAATGGAGTTGATCTGTCAATTAAAGACTTTAAAGGAAATAATGTTCCCAACCCAATCAATCTTGTGGATGCTTATGGGAAGACTTTTAATAAGGATAATTATAAAGGTCAGGTCACTCTGGTTAATTTTTGGGCAACCTGGTGTCCTCCTTGTGTTCAGGAAATTCCTTCGCTCAATCGCTTAAAAAAGAAAATGGAAGGGCAGCCATTTGAACTTATCTCAATTAATTATGCAGAAGATAAAGAAACTATTTTAGAGTTTATGGAAAAGGTGAATGTAGAGTTTCCTGTGCTGCTTGATCATAATGGTGACTTTGCCAAACAATGGAAAGTCGTGACTTATCCGTCAACGTTTGTTATTGATCCGTCAGGAAAAATAAAATACGGCGTTAATGCTGCCATTGAATGGGATGAACCTGAATTTATTAATCAAATTAAATCTTTGTTTTAATCTCTGCACGAACGTTTTTTAATTATTCTCTCAGATTTATAGGTCACTATGTTAAATAAAGACGTGACAAGTAAATACACGGCATCCTCATCAAGAGGCCTAGTAAAGACGTCTATTAATGTTTTAGTTTTTCTACTCATTATAATTTCAGTCATACTTTTATTGTTTTATACCCCCTCTTTTTTAACTGAAGATGAATCAAAAATTAGTGCGGTATTACTGATCATTATTACTTTGTGGGCAACAGGTATCATACCGGAACATATCACGGCATTACTGTTCTTTTTGAGTATGATTCTCTTTTCATTGGCACCAGCTGAAGTGGTTTTTTCTGGTTTTATCTCTGCGGTGTACTGGTTGGTTTTTGCTGGTCTGGTTATTGGTTTAGCCATAAATGAGACAGGTTTGGGTAAACGCTTTGCTCATCGGATTGTGATACATCTTGAAGGCAGTTATTTGAAAATTATTTCAGGTGTGGTTCTCATTGGTGTTATTTTTAGTTTCTTAATGCCTTCTGCAATGGGGCGAGTTGTCTTATTAGTCCCTATTGCTTTAGGGATTGCCAATCATTTTGGCTTTGCTCCAGGCTCTAATGGTCGAACGGCTATTGTTTTAGCGGCAATCTTTGGTACGTTTATACCCGCATTTTCAATATTACCGGCAAATGTTGCTAATATGATTCTTGCTGGTTTAGCGGAAAATCAATTTAATCTATCTTTTTTGTATGGGGAGTATTTGCTTCTCCATTTCCCAGCTTTAGGCTTATTAAAAGCGATTGTTATTATTGCTTTAATCATTTGGTTTTATCCAGATAGCCCATCAGAAAAACAGTATCGTGAATTGACTGCAAGCAGAAAAATATCAAAAAATGAATCAATATTATTAGCTCTGATCATCTTGCTATTAGTTCTTTGGGGAAGTGACTTTATCCACCATATTTCTCCTGCATGGATTGCCTTAGGAGGTGCTATTTTTTTGTTATTACCTGGCATCAGTATTGTTAGCCGAAAAGCCTTTAATGAAAAGATTAACTTCTCTTCCTTATTGTTTGTTGCCGGCATTCTAGGATTTGGTGGTGTTATTAGTAGCTCAGGTATTGGTGATGTTATAGCACAACACTTTTTGTCCATTTTACCTGTGGAGCAGGGTAAAACGTTTATTAACTTCATGCTGCTTAATTTTATGGCGGTAGTAACGGGATTTATGACCACATTACCTGGAGTGCCTGCCGTGTTAACACCCTTATCAGCGCAATTATCACAAGCAACTGGCTTGCCTATAGAAAGTGTGGTGATGACACAGGTGATTGGTTTTTCTACCATTATGTTTCCCTATCAGGCTCCTCCTATCTTAGTGGGCTTACAAATGGCAGGAGAGAATATTTCAAGTGCAATCAAGTTTTGTTTTTGGCTAACCATTGTGAGCTTGTGTGTTTTAATGCCTATTAACTATTTGTGGTGGCAATTGATGGGGATGTTTTAAAGAAGCACTTATTTGAATAGTCTATCTTATTATTTGATACCAGCCAGACGCAGGTTATCAATAATTCTTTGTTGTTTAACTTCATCTTTGATTGGAAATATTCGTACAACATCTTCCAACATAAATTGGGGAGCTATGGTATCAAGCTGTTCTGCTGCCCATTCTGCTTCATCTGTTTTTTTCATTCGACTGAGTGTTGCCACTAGCATGACATGTGATGTAATTAAGCTGTAGTTTTTTTCCATTGCATCTTGTAATGAGGAAAGTGCTTTCTCATCTTCACCAAGAAAAAAATAAGCCTGACCAAGTGCGGAAGCATAGGGAGCCGGATAATATGGGTTGTCACGCATTAATTGACGTAATATTTTCACGCCTTTAGCCTCATTACCACTGTAAATATGACTTTCGGCTAAGGTGGCAAAAGCATCTGTATAACTGGGATTCAATTTTAGTGAATAGTTAGCTGATTCAATGGCCAGGCTATACTGATGATTGTTGACTCTAGCATAAGCCAGAGCCCAATGTGACTGGGGGAGTTCGTTATCAATCTCAATGGCTTTTTCTGCCAATGATATGGCTGTAGATAAAGAATTCTCATTTTCAGAATCCCAACGATAGCGATATGCATCAGCATAAGTCAGTGATTGAGCACCATAAGCCCGTGCAAAAGCGGGATCGGTTTCAATGGCTTTCTGAAAATATTGTCTGGCCATCAAATTAGATGTTTTATTATGTTGGACATAGAGTGATTGTCCTTTTAGAAAAAAGTCGTAAGCTTCAATGCTGCGAGTATAGTGCTGTGCGACTCGTTTTTTTTCCTCTTTTGTCAACTTAATGGATAAAGAAGAGACAATTTGTGATGTAATCTCATCTTGTACTTTGAATATTTCTGTAATTTCACTATCGTAACTTTCTGCCCACATCTGGTGATGTGTTTTGTTGTCAATTAATCGAACATTGACACGTAAGGTGTTTCCTGCACGTTGCACACTTCCTAATAAATTGAAATGAATGTTCTGTGCCATCTTCTCATTGTTGCTCTGAGTTTGATTCTCAGGTAATTCAATGACTTGTAATCCAGAAATTTTTGAGAGTGCTATTTTGATATCAGCCGTTATACCATTACTAAAATAAGCTTGATCATTTTTATCACTTAGATTTTGAAAAGGTAAAATGGCAATTGATAAAGACTGAGGTTGAGAGTTTAAATAATCGCTATCATTGTTATTTGAGGTGTACCATATTGCACTAATCACCAATATGGTCACAACAGATAGTATACCGATAGTTTTGATTAACCAGGTGGGTTGTTGGGATTTCTGTGTGGGTGATAATTCATTGTTTTGCTGCCAGCGCACTGGAGCTATCAATCGATAACCCTTTTTAGTGACGGTCTCAATGTATTTAGGTTGACGAGAATTATCTCCTAGAGCTTTTCTAAGTCTTGTTAAACAAGTTGTTAAGGCATCATAGCCAATGACTTGATCCGGCCAAACTGCTTTTTCTAATTGTCCGCGGCTCATGACATCACCATGATGGTGAGCAAGAAAAACCAGCAAAGCCATAACCTTACTTTCCAGCTTTATTTGTTGATCTCCCGAAACAATCTGGTTTGCGTTAACATCAACATACCAATCTGAAATATAAAAGTTCATACTAGACGTGTTTTTCCATTTTTTATTCTATAATACTTTTAACTATCTTATTGTTTTTCATGACTTTTCAGTTTCGTCAGATACTCGTTTGAGTTCAGACATAACTTTATAGGCCTTTTGGGTTATAAATTATCACTGATTAAATCATAATTTTCAGTGGTAGGTTATGAGACCATTAATCATATATTTTAACAATAACGCTTTTAAAAAATACACCTTTAAAAATACAGGAAGATAATATGAAATTTATAACGGCATCAATTCTAATGTTTGTGACCAGTATGGCATATGCTGATGAGGGCCTAATGGTCAATACTAAGAACCTATCCTTATCAACGGCGACAACGATTGCTCAAGCAGCGGTTGTGGCCTGTACAAAAAAAGGGATTCAAATTGGTGTCACTGTTGTAGATAGACAAGGTGTTGTTCAAGTAACTCTACGAGATAGCATTGCCGCACAAATTACAGTGCCTATCAGTAAAGGAAAAGCCTATACCGCTGTTAACTTTAATGCGGCAACATCAGCGCTTGGTGAAAGAGCTAATGGCCCAATTGGCCGTGTTCCTGGTATTATTATGTCGGCAGGAGGTCTACCTATTCAGGTAGGTGGTTCATTAGTTGGTGGTGTTGGAGTCAGCGGTGCGCCATCTGGAGAAACCGATGAAGCTTGTGCTCAAGCAGGAATTGATGCGGTTATGGATGATCTTGAAATGTCTATGTAAAAACTGATTCTTTATAGCCTGTTTCATCCAATATTAGTGTCAAGCTATGTTTCTTAATGGCTTGGCACTAATTATACAAGCATACCAATCAGCTTTTAGTTTTTAGGTTTAATAGAGGTGAATAGGGTGATAGATATTCTTATGTCCTGTGTTAGAATGACTCAACGTTATAGGAATGCAAATAATAAATAATTACTTTGTAAAGTTTGCCAGATTGAAAGCTGGCAATGAGTATCAGAAGAGGATAAATAATGGCTGGAGTAAATAAAGTTATATTGGTAGGTAACCTGGGTAAAGATCCTGATGTGAGATATACGCCAGATGGTAAAGCGATTACTAATATTACATTGGCCACTTCAGAGTCATGGAAAGATAAAAATACCGGTCAGAAACAAGAAAAAACTGAATGGCATCGAGTCGTCTTTTTTGGTGGATTAGCCACTATTGCTGGAGAGTACTTACGTAAAGGCTCCAAAGTTTATATTGAAGGTAAGTTACAAACCAGAAAATGGCAGGATCAAAGTGGTCAGGATCGCTATACGACTGAAATCGTCGTTGATTTTGGTGGTACTATGCAAATGTTAGATAGCCGGACGGGCGGTGATACCGCATTTGGTCAGCAAGGTGGAGGCAATCAAAACTTCCAACAAAATCAGGCGCCGAATCAGTCTGCACAGCAACAGGCACCACAGCAGAATTTTCAACAAAATCAGGCTCCACAGCAGCAACAACCTATGCAACAACCTCAATCAGCTCCAGTTAGTCAGCCTTTTGAAGATGAATTTGATGATGATATTCCTTTTTAAAGGTCACCATAGAGTGATTGTGTAAAATATTACAAAAAGCCTTCTAAATGAGGGCTTTTTTGTGTGACAGTAAAACTAATAATTAAAGCAACTAGTCATATTCAGTATCTTTCCAATAACGAATAGCGCCAAATACTTCTGCATTGGTTGTTAATTTTTTCCCAGAAAATTTTTCTGCGGCTTCAATGACTTCAGGGGTTTTATAGCGTAAAAAAGGATTGGTTTTTAATTCCATTTCTAGAGTGGATGGTACGGTTGGAATTTCTTGTTTTCGCTTATTATTATCTTCAATTTCTCTTTGTAATAAGTTTTTATTATCAGGTTCTACCCATTTTGCAAAACCAATATTGTCTAAAGTGTACTCATGGGCACAATAAACCATTGTCTCAGCAGGTAATAAAGCCAATTTGCTTAAAGAATGTTCCATTTGTGCCATAGTGCCTTCAAAGACTCGTCCACAACCACAAGCAAACAATGTATCACCACAGAATAAGATCCCAGGACTGTAATAGGCAATGTGCCCACTGGTGTGGCCAGGGACATCAATTACCTTAAAGCGGGCATTAATTTCAGGAATAAAGACTTCATCATCTTCTTTTAAAGGGTGAGTCATTGATGAAATTTTTTCTTTTTCTGGGCCATAGATCTTCATATCAGGAAATTTTTTCAATAATTGAGATACACCTCCAGTATGATCAGCGTGGTGATGGGTCAGTAAAATAGCCACAGGCTCAATATGTTGTGTTTTAACTAAGTGTAGTATTTGTTGAGCTTCACCGGGATCAACCAATACAACCTGTTTTTGTTCTTCAGCATGAAGCATCCATATATAGTTGTCTGAGAAAGCGGGGATAGCTTTTATATTTATCATAATAAACTCGTCATTTTTTATACTGTATTTTTATCAGTATCTTCTCAAAATTAATAAAAATCCATATCCATTTCAATTAATTTTTTACCATTTTGGCTCAATATCCAGAAATGATTATGATCTCGAAAAGTTGTTTCTGCAAATAGTTCAGTTGTTTGGCACATAGATGCTCTCTCTGGTTCAATTTAATATGAGTGTTAGCAAGTTTTAAAGCATACAATATCGGAGCATTTACAATGACTATTGAACTATACTGGCTTATCTTATCTGTTTTATTCACATCCATTTTATGGATTCCCTATATTCTCAACAGACTGATTGAACAGGGGATTATGAAGGCTCTCTGGGACCCAGATGGTGAGATGATGACTGAAGTACCCTGGGCAAAACGGTTGATGAGTGCCCATGTTAATTCAGTGGAAAATCTGGTTGTTTTTGCACCGTTGGTCATTATTGCTCATATTCTTGGAATTAGTAATGAACTTACTGAACAGGCAGTGGTTATTTATTTTTTCTCTCGACTTTTTCATGCAGTTTTATTTACATTAAGAGTTCCAGTTCTAAGAATACTTTCATTCTTAGGTGGTTTCTATGCGCAAGTATTGATGATAATTTCATTACTGAGTTGATTAAGGTGAAATAAGGTTAAAGCACAGTTGTAATTGCTCTGGGATATTTGGAATTTTGATTACCCGTACGGTTAAATGAAAAATCATAGACTAGGACAATGGTACAATGATTTTATAGCTTTAGGTCTTATGATGATGACTGAGCATCAGGAATAAATGGGTAATCAATAATAATGAGAGCTTACTATGCTTAAAAACAGAGAGCATTTTTCAAAGCCAATGAACTCGACGGAGCCGGGTGACGTATTGAGCCAAATTTTAAATTCCATTGGTATTTCGGGTAGTGTGCTTTTAAAAGAAGAATATTGCTCACCATGGGCTGTTTCAGTTCCTCAGTCAACACAGCTTAATATTTTATTAAATACGGCTAAAAATATTCGTGTTGCCACTTTCCATTGGGTTGAACGTGGTCAGCTTAATCTTAAGTTTGATAGTGGCGATGATGTCAGTATTGAACAAGGTGAAATGATTGTTTGTTTTTCTGGGCAGGGGCATACTCTGTATCAGGGAATAAGTCAGACAACGACCTCTTTTGCGAATATTATGGCTGGTACAGAAAATATTTATAAACCTGAGGTGAAGGGGGATAAATCCAGTACGCTCTTAGTGTGTGGTGTTTTTCTTTTACATGATACATCGCTTAATCCCTTATTGTCATCACTGCCACCTGTTTTGAAACTTGATGTAACAAATTCGGATAAGTTTCCTCGCTTATACGGGGTGATTCAATTAATGGTTCAAGAATTTAATGATTATTCTGTTGGTAATAGTTATGTTATTGAACGCTATCTGGAAATTTTATGTGCAGAAACCATCAGGGCACATATAGAACGTCTTCCTGAACAAGCAACAGGATGGTTGTCAGCAATAAATGATCCCCTAATAGGCAAGTCGATTGAAGCAATACACTTAAATCCTGAATTTAACTGGTCAGTTATGGAGCTTGCTTCAAAAGTGGCTATGTCATCATCACGTTTTGCGGCAAGGTTTGTTGCTGCTGTTGGAGAGCCGCCAATGATATATGTAACAAAATGGCGTATGTATCTGGCCAGCAGAGATTTGAGAGAGACGTCTAATAGTATTGAGCAGATTGGCAATAAGGTTGGTTATGAAAATATGGCTTCTTTTAGTCGGGCATTTAAACGACACATGGGTACATCACCGGGAGCATGGCGACTAGATTCATAAGGGGGTATTTTAACTGAACTCTTGCTTGGGTGAGTGGGGCATTTTTGAATTAAAAATTGATTCGAGAAGCTAAACTTGAGAAAGGGAATGGCTGAAATTTATCATAGTATTTTTCAAGAATGACTTATTTCGTTAATTATATCGATGGTTTTAGCCTCATTTAATGAAAATTTCATAATAAAACATTATTTTTGTTGATGTTTTGTCATAAAATCACTAAAATCGCGTGTAATTTTCTATGCTTCTCAGCAATTGGGCCAAATTATTTAGAGCAATTTGTGTCTACTGAGACTATTTTCCGGTTTTTTTAAGTTCTACGCCAAATAAAACTATTGGTGTCGATACTTTTTTCACTATCGGAAAGCAAACCAAATACAAATTTTACACTTATTTTATATTTATTTGACAATAAGTTAAGTGAGTCGATTAACCAGATTTTTAGTTTAACCAGAGAATATTATGGCTGATTTAAGCAAGTACCGTAACATAGGCATCTTCGCACACGTTGATGCGGGAAAAACAACAACCACTGAACGTATTTTGAATCTAACGGGTAAGACCCATAAGATTGGTGAAGTACATGATGGTGAAGCAACCACCGACTTCATGGATCAGGAGCAGGAGCGTGGTATTACCATTCAGTCTGCTGCAACTTCATGTGAGTGGGATGGTCATCGTATGAACATCATTGACACACCGGGACACGTTGACTTCACTATTGAAGTTTATCGTTCTTTGAAAGTACTTGACGGCGGTGTAGGTGTTTTCTGTGGTTCTGGTGGTGTTGAGCCTCAGTCAGAAACTAACTGGCGTTATGCGAATGACTCTGGTGTTGCACGTGTTATTTTCGTTAACAAACTGGATCGTCTTGGCGCTGATTTCTACCGAGTGGTTGATCAAGTTGAGAACGTATTACAAGCTAATCCTTTAGTCATGGTTTTGCCTATTGGTGAGGAAGATGACTTCTCTGGTGTGGTTGATCTATTAACTGAAAAAGCATGGGTTTGGGATGGTTCAGGCGATCCTAGTAAGTATGAGATACAAGATATTCCAGCTGATTTGGTTGACAGAGCAGCAGAATATCGTGAGCAGTTAATCGAAACAGCGCTTGAGCAAGACGATGATCTGATGGAAGCCTATCTTGAAGGTGAACAACCTTCTATGGAAGATATCAAGCGTTGTATTCGTAAAGGTACTATTGCTCTTGATTTCTTCCCAACATATTGTGGTTCTGCATTTAAAAACAAAGGCATTCAATTAGTATTGAATGCGGTCGTTGATTATCTGCCTAACCCAACTGAAGTTAATCCTCAGCCAGAAGTTGATTTAGATGGTAATGAGACAGGTGAATATGCCATTGTAGATGCAGACAAACCTGTACGTGCTTTAGCATTCAAAATTATGGATGACCGTTTTGGTGCATTGACCTTTACTCGTATCTACTCAGGTAAAGTTGAAAAAGGCATGACTTTATTAAATACCTTTACTGGCAAAACAGAGCGTATTGGCCGTATTGTAGAAATGCATGCTGATTCTCGTGAAGAGCTAGACTCTTGTGAAGCGGGTGACATTGTTGCTTTTGTTGGTTTGAAAAACACTCAAACAGGTCATACATTGTGTGATCCAAAAGAGCCTGCCACTCTGGAACCAATGGTCTTCCCAGATCCTGTTATCTCGATTGCTATTACCCCTAACGATAAGGGTGCCTCTGAGAAAATGGGTATTGCTCTAAACAAGATGGTTAAAGAAGATCCTTCTTTCCACGTTGAGACAGACGAAGAAAGTGGTGAAACCATTCTTAAGGGAATGGGTGAGTTACATCTTGATATTAAAATTGACATTCTTAAGCGTACTCACGGTGTTGATGTTGAAGTAGGTAAACCTCAGGTTGCCTACCGTGAATCTATCACTCAAGCTGTTGAAGATAGCTACACACATAAGAAGCAGTCTGGTGGTTCTGGTCAGTTTGGTAAGATTGATTATACAATCACACCAGGTGAAGCAAACAGTGGTTATACTTTTGAGTCAACTGTTACCGGTGGTAATGTTCCAAGTGAATATTGGGGGGCTATTGAGAAAGCCTTTGGCCGCATGATGGACGAAGGTGTTCTAGCTGGATTCCCAGTGGTTGATGTTCATGTTGAATTGCAGGATGGTTCATACCACGCAGTGGATTCATCGGCTATGGCGTTTGAATTAGCAGCATATGGTGCTTATCGTCAAACTATGAAGAAAGCAGGTCCTCAGTTACTTGAGCCTATCATGAAAGTGGATGTTTTCACTCCTGAAGCTCATGTTGGTGATTGTATTGGTGACTTGAATCGTCGTCGTGGCATGATTAAGGATCAAGAATCTAATCCAATGGGAACTCGTATTAAAGCTGAAGCACCTCTAAGTGAAATGTTTGGTTACATTGGTGATTTACGTACTATGACTTCTGGTCGTGGTCAGTTCTCAATGGAATTTTCACACTATAGTGCATGTCCTAAGAGTGTTGCTGAAGAAGTGATTAAAGAAACCTTAGAGCGTAAAGAGAAAGCGAAGAAGTAATTTTTTTCTGAAAAATTCTCTTTATCTTTAAGAGAAAAGGCCGTGAACTTTAAGTCGGAGCTCTGACTTAAAATTCACGGCCTTTTTTTTAGGGAATTTTTGAAATTTATGCTCAAAAAATGCCTTATTCTTATCATATTTTATGGGATGTTTTTATGCAATGTCGTAATGGCTGTGGTGCTTGTTGCATTGCACCTTCAATTTCTACTGCAATTCCTGGTATGCCCAATGGAAAACCAGCAGGAGAACCTTGTATACAATTAGATGAAAATAATTCCTGTAAAATTTTTGGTCAAGCATCAAGGCCTGAGGTTTGTTTGTTATTTAAGGCAAGTGAAGAATTTTGCGGTGAGAGTAATGAATTTGCTTTGCAACGGATAACTGAATTAGAGCTTGAAAGCCGACCTTAAAGAATTCTTCCCTAAACTTATGTTTAAAAAACGATTATAATAAACTTCCAAAATCCTAATAAGGCCAAGATTAAACGTGGACAAGCAAGAAGCATCAGAGATCGACAATTCAAAGGAAGAACCTATTTTTCACCACCAGATGGCTGGAAAATCAATTACGGTACTTGGTACCGCTCATGTCTCCAAAACCAGTGCAGATAAAGTACATGAATTATTGGCAACAGGAAATTACGATGGTGTAGCCATTGAGCTTTGCCCTAGTCGTTATAATAGTATGATTGATCCTGACAGTCTTGCCAAAATGGATTTGTTTCAGGTCTTTAAAGAAGGCAAAGCCTCTATGGTAATTGCTTCGCTTGCTCTGGGTGCCTATCAGCAAAAAATGGCTGAAGAGTTTGGTATTGAACCTGGTGCCGAAATGCGTATGGCAATTGATCAAGCTGAAGAGATGAAGAGTGAAATTCATCTAATTGATCGTGAAGTCGGTACGACACTGAAAAGAGTATATGGTAATGTCCCCTGGTGGAAAAAAATGGGCATTATTGGCGGCTTACTGGGCAGTGTTGTTTCCAGTGAGAAAGTCTCTGAAGATGAGATTGAACGACTTAAAGAAGGTGATATTTTAGATTCCACTTTTTCTCAGTTTGCTGAGGAAGCGAAAGAACTTTATGAGCCTTTGATTGATGAGCGTGATCAATATATGGCTGCTCGTTTAGAACAAATTGTTACCAGCTCTGAGAATCAGTCTATCCTTGCCGTTGTTGGTGCCGGTCATCTGAAAGGCATTGAGTCTTATCTGGCAAAAGATGAGCAAATTACTTCAGCAGATGATTTGCATACTAAGGCTCAAGAAACCATTAATCGACTGGATACTTTACCGAAGAAAAGTCGCTGGCCAAAATTGATCCCCTGGATCATTGTTGCTATTTTATTGACAGGTTTTGCAATTGGCTTTAATAAAAGTACCGATCTGGGAATTCAGCTTATTATCTACTGGGTACTCATTAATGGCTCTTTGTCTGCTTTAGGTGCCGCTATAGCAAAGGGGCACCCAATGACAGTTATTGGTGCTTTTTTTGCTGCTCCACTGACGTCATTGAATCCTACTATTGGTGCCGGAATGGTGACTGCTGCAATTGAACTGTATTTTAGAAAACCTAATGTCGGTGATTTTAGTGACTTAAGAAAAGATACCACTCATGTTTCTGGCTGGTGGAAAAATAAAGTGGCAAGAACTTTGTTGGTATTTTTCTTTTCAACCATTGGTTCAGCAATAGGTACTTATGTAGCAGGTTTTAAAATCTTTGAAAGTCTGGTGGGTGCATAACTCAATATAAAAACGATTTTGGCCAGTTGTTTCAAAATTTAAAACTGGCCTGATTGTCTATTTTGTCTTTGTTTTTTTCTTTTTCATATAAGCTCTCATTTTCTCACACTGGTCTTCGCGCTCAGCCTTCTCTGTAAACCAAACATAATCAAAAGGCAGCTGTTGTGCCGTATCACTCCAGCCTTTAGCATATTCTTTAGGATTAAATTCGTCTTCTTCTACTTCTATAAAGGCAAGACTCAAGCTCTTTAATTTGGGTTGCTCCTGATGCAAGTAATAGGGAATGCCATAATCCGTTCTTGTGTGGCCTGAACCGGCGATTAATACTGTTTTATCTGAAGACTCTTTTTCCGAAAGAGAATTTAGTATCGCTTGCATCATGGCTAGATCACGTACCTGTTGGCCCAGGAGCATAGGAGAGAGCATTTTTTCAGGTAACATGTCGCAATGTGAAGACAGGATTTCTTTTTCCAGTTCTTTTTTTAGTGACTCATCGTATTGGTATTTTAGTAATAGCTCCTGATAGTGTTGATCGAGAATACCACTACCTTCTTTAATGACTTTTCTAATGGTTTTTATATCCAGATTTGCCGCAATAATAGGGAGCTTGCTTTCAATCGTGTTGTAAAAAACAGAGCGGTAGTACTTCCATTCTGGCCAACCAGTCTTTTCCCAGTTAATTGTTTTTGCAAAAGCATCCACCTGGTCTGGAATGGGTGTCATAGAGCTAGTACTGGTTTGAGAATAATATTTTTCCTGAAATGTATCTATGATGCTTTGTTGGCTTTGATTGAGCATTTCATAAGCAATAGAGGACTTAAGCTTGTTAGTGGACAGGTGAGCAATTACCTTTGCCTGTAACTCATGATGCTTGATGTTGTCATGTGTTTCACCCAGTAAAATAATTTTACTATCAAGGATTCTTTGATTTAAAGTTTCTACGGAAACAAAATTTTGTTCTGAGATAGACCATACTTTATCAAGGAGTGGGTGTTGTTGAGAGGAGCTAGTATCAGGTGATTTATTCTGACAAGCACTTAAATTGAAAAGAAGAGTACAACTAACAACAATTAGTCCAAATATTTTTTTCATGATAGTTTCGCTTAGTTTTTTGGTCAAAGTCATTATTCTGGTGTATATGCTAATGACCCATTGTAACTTCAATTGTTTAGATAAGTAATATAAAATGCGCGATATGCTCAGAAATTAAATTTATGCTTTTTTTGATAATTTATTTTGTCAAAAACTTTAATTATTAGGAGTTAGTAATTAATGTGCATATCGAAGGAATGTGATATGAAAAACTACGGATTTATACTATTAATCAGTTTATTGGCATTGATACAAACATCTGTATTGTCTGCGAATGATTCATCATCTGATAATATTAATCCCTTCTTAAAATTAATACCCGCAGAGACAATTTTGTTCTCAGGTAACACACAATTACTCAACCTGGATGATTATCCTTTATTTAGTTTAGGCCAATCTTTCAATACGCCATTAGATCAATCTGAACGTGATGCTATGGGTAAAGAATTATCTTTTCTATATGAACTTTATATGGATCTAGAAGCGACTGCTTTGCAGGGTAATAGCTTTTTACAATCACACTATGGTTTGCCAAAGAATATTGCTTTTGCACTTTACACAATTGGTGTCAGCCCGGTATTAAAAATATCATTAGAAAATGAACAGGCTTTTCTGGATGTTTTAAGTCAAGCAGAAAAAAAATCAGGTTTTGAGCATCAAAATGGAGACTTTGAATCACAAAAATACTGGTTTTATCCAATAGGTAATGAGCATCAGTTAATTGTAGCTATTCAAAAAATCGATGAGGATAAGAAGCTGGCAACACTTGCTTTATTAAGTAATACCTCAAGTGATACACATAAAAAGTCGGTTTTGGGTCTGACACTTCCTGAACAATCAATAGAAGATAAAGTAACAAAAATTCAAAATGATAATCAATATCTTCCTCTCTCCATCAGCTTTATAGACTTTAAAGCTCTGGTAAAATCACTATTTAAACCCACTAACTTAACAGCTGAAGCTCAAGCAGAAAAAAATCCCTGGCTTGAACTATTTGGTGATCAGGAAGCATTTATTCTCGGTTTGCAAGCTTCAAACTGTGAGAATGACTTTATGTCTTTAGTACAGGAAATGCCACAACTCATTGCAGGCTATAAGAAATATCAAGTTGAAGGGCAAAGAGTTATCATGGATTTTGAAGCATTACTAGAACTTAAAAATCATAATGTTAAAACTGAGCTTGATCGCTTTAGAGGTTTTATTCCAAATTATATCAGTAATGGTGCTCAGGATAATATTTTGGCACTTGGAATGGGGGTTAATTTATCTCAGATTTCACCTTTTTTTATTTATGTCACACAAGCAGTGAGAGAAAGCACCTTTCAATGTGAACAATTAAAAGAAATACAAAAAAATATTGCGCAAATGAATCCTTTAATGTTGGCAATGGTGACAGGTGTTGTTGATGGTGTTCATGGGATTGGTTTTGCTCTACAAAATTTCAGTATGGTTGAAACAGATGAGAATTCAGATAATCAGTCTTCTAATTCAAATGGTATGGTTCAAGAGGCAAGTAAGAAATTTGAAGTATCATCATTAATTAGTCTGTCAGCGGATAATCCTTTAAAAGTCTGGCAAATGATGGCCGCTTTTGTTCCCCAGATTGCATTGATTATTCCCTCAGAAACACCTCAAAAACTTAATTTTCCTGAGTTGGATGCTATGAACTTAGAAGTTTTTATTGCTACAAAAGGTCAGCATCTGGTCTTATACAGTGGACAACAAGCTGAAGAAATGAGTCGTTCACTATTAGATGAAAAAATGGTGGTAAATGGCTTTTTTCAGGAAACATTGAATTACACACACTTGACTAAGGCACTGACAGATGTTCGCCACATGCTGAGTCAGCCAGAAAATAATCAGGAGTTACTACCCGTGGAAGCCTGTATTTATTTTGATGAAACTTTAAATATCATGTCTCGACTTTCAGGATTTATTGATTATAAAAGTGATTTTATTGATCGCGGCTGGTTAAATCTTCTTAATGCGGATATCGAATTGAATCCAGCATTAAAATATGACTACCAACTGGCAGGGAAATATGAAACTTATTACATCAAAGATGGTTGTCAGCTTGGAAAAGATGGTATTGAAGAAGTTCTTGAAGATGGGACAGGTTTTTATCAACAATATTCTGATGATGGGCAATGTTTTATTTTTGAAACACGCTATCGTTGGACTCAGTTGAGTGAAGCGATGAACCTACAATATGTGAGTGAACGTAGTCGTCCAGAAGGAGTTTGTGCAAATGAATTTGATGCCTGGGCAATACCTGCTCCGGAATATGTCAATGATACTTGTCAGCTAAGGAATGATTCAGAAGGTGCTTTTTCCTGTTTGTATCAATGGGATGATGAAATGACTAAATCTGTTTATAAACGTATATGATTTTTTTAACTGAATAAGTTTGTTAATCTTTGCTCATAGGTAAGATCTTTAGGAATTGAATTGAAGCCCCATAAATGATCAAATAGTTGTTTCTGACGCAATTATTATGATATCCAAAGGCTTCAAATGAA